>JAFZGH010000109.1 GCA_017555465.1 Akkermansia sp.
CACCCAGTCTGTGCTCACCATCACCTCCAACGTGGTGTACGGCAAGAAGACCGGCAACACGCCCGACGGCCGCCGCGCCGGCGAGCCCTTTGCCCCGGGTGCCAACCCCATGCACGGCCGCGACAAGAACGGCGCTGTGGCCTCCATGCTCTCCGTGGCCAAGCTCAGCTACGATGACAGCCAGGACGGCATCTCCTACACCTTCTCCATCGTGCCCGGTGCCCTGGGCAAGGATGAGGATGAGCGCGAGACCAAGCTGGTTTCCCTGCTGGATGCCTACTTCGCCGCCACCGGCCACCACATCAACGTGAATGTGCTGGAGCGCGAAACCCTCATGGATGCCATGGAGCACCCGGAGAAATATCCCCAGCTCACCATCCGCGTGTCCGGCTACGCAGTGAACTTCATCAAGCTCACCCCCGAGCAGCAGCGTGAAGTCATCAGCCGTACCTTCCATACGCGCTAAAAGCTGATTTCAGCAAAAGCTTCCAAGCAGCCATCAACCTCACGTTGATGGCTGTTTGTTTTTTTTGCCAGAATTTCGCCTGTTACCTTGAAAAACAGCTTTTTCGTGTTACAATGGCAACACACCCATGAATACTCCCAAGATTGAATTTCTCGGCTGGGATGCCCCCGCCATCGAACTCGTTGCCCAAAAGCTGTTTGACCACCTGAATGACAAAAAAGACGCAGCGCTATACCGCCGCGCCACCGTGATTGTTCCCACCGCCGAAAGTGGACGCCGCCTGCGCGAATACATGGCAGAAAAGGCAGAGAACACGGCGCTTCTCTTACCCAGAATCATTCTAGCCGGACAGCTTATTCCCGCGGAGGAGGAAAACATTCTTTCTGAAACAGAAATGCTGACGGTCTGGCTCCGACTGCTCGACACCATCAGCCAGGATGCGCTGAATCAATACGCCCCGCTTATCCCGTACCGTCCGGAAACACACATTGAGAAATGGGCGGTGAGCGTCGCACACAAACTCATGGCTCTGCATAACCGACTGGAACAAGAGGGCATCACCTATGATTTTGTAACCGGGCAGCTGGCTAAAATGGAAATCGGCATTACCAACACGCTGGCATCCCTTCCGGAGGAGGACGAATACGCCAGCCGTCGGCGCAACCTGGACGCCCAGCGCACCGTACTACAGAATGAACAGAAGCGCTGGGTGACTCTTGGGCGTGTATTCCAGGAGGCAGACGAGCTGACCAAAACGCTGTTCCCATCAAAAACACTCCCATCCACCGAGCGAAAGAACAAGCTGGAGAATATTGCCTGGCCGGGGCAATGCCGATTGATTATTCTTGCCTGTGTTCCCGAACTTTCCACCCAGCTGCAGCACTATCTCAGCAAGCTGCACGGACTCGATGGCGGCGAAGTACAGATATGGGTTCATGCCCCAGAGGAAGAAAAGCCTCATTTCGATTCCTTCGGTCGCCCGATGGAGAATGCCTGGAACACACGCGAGATTCACATTCCGAATGCCTTTGTCTATCCCGACAATAACCTGGAAAACGTGGACAACGAAGCCTCGACCATCCACTTGGTGAACGATGCCGAAGCCATGGCAAAGGAAGCCCTCCGCCTGGCTGGGGGCTGCACCTCCCGTGAAGCGGTACTGGCTGTGGGCGATGACGAGTTCTCCCCCGCGCTCCTGAACACTTTTGCAGATGCCGGATGGGAACTCAACATGCCGGAAGGGCGCAGCGCCATGTCCACCGACATGGGACGCCTGGCATCCCAACTGGCAGATGCCTGTGATGCGCGGGAAAACACCCCCCTCTGGAGCGATGAAGGCAATGTCGTCACCGACAACGGAACGCAGGGGCTCGATGCCTTTGTTGCCCTGCTCTGCAATACTGCCCTGCAACAAGCGTGGGCAGACGATGTCCACGCGCTCACCGGACTGCAGGAACATGTAGAAAACATCCGCATGCTCCTCCTCCCCGGCAGCGAAAGAGCATTGATTCAGATGCTCGAAAAGCTTCCCGCAGTGAACAGTGGTTACAAATCCATTGAAAAGCTGCAAAATAATCATAGCGATACCTATTTTTCCTACGCCAAGGAAGTTTCCAGTCTCATCACCACCCTGTGCGGAGAGCATCAGTCCAGGCAACTAAAAGAACTGGCGAACGCGCTGGAAGCAAAGCACACCAAGGGCACAGGCAAGCCCCTGGCCAAAGCCATTGCCAGACAGATGAAGGCTTGTGCCAAACAGGGAGACAAGCTTCCCTCCCGCCTCTGCACCATGGAGCTTCTGCGCCGCAGGGTGGAGGACAAAGTGCGTGGTCCGGCCCTTTCAGAACGCATTTTCAGCGTTGGCGACATTCTGGGCTGGCGAGAACTGGCCTACACCCGTGAAAAGCAGGTGATTCTGGCTGCCATGCACGATGGATGCATTCCCGAACCCGTGCCAGAGGACGATTTCCTGCCGGAATCGCTCTGCCAGGAGCTGGGAATCCGTCATGAGAAATTCCGCATTGCCCGCGACAGCTACCTGCTCACCGCGCTGATTAACAGCCGACGCGAATCCGGTCGTGTGGATTTCATCCTCGCGCGCCAGAAGGAGGACGGCTCTGTGCTGACGCCATCATCCCTGCTCATGCGCTGCGGTAATGAACTACCCCGGCGCGCCCGCACGCTGTTTGCAGAAAGCAAGACACCTAAAACCCTGCCCGCGATTCCGCGCTGTCCGCTGCGCCGCGCAACAGGTAGCACAGAATCCATAACACCGGGCATGCTGGAATCCATCGAACAGATTTCCGGAGGCAGGCAGAATCCCTACACCAGACCAATTCCGGATAAAAACGGCAACACCAGGCTTAAAACCTTCTCGCCCTCATCCCTGGCCACCTTCCTGCAATGCCCGCTGACCTTCTGGATCAAGAATCTGCTCAACATCGACCTGAGCAGCTCCTACAAAGAGAACAAGGGGGAATTGGAAAGCAACGAATACGGCACCGTCATGCATGCCGTGCTCGATGAACTGGTAAAACAGTTCCCCGGCGAAGAAGAGCTTCTGCAAGCCTGCCCGGCGGCGGAAACAGATACCGCAGCCGGCATCGACCACATGCTGCAGACAGGCAGAGAAATCGCCAGAACGGAATGGCAGCGCGTCTACAACAGCACCACCACGCGCAACCGCCAGCCGCTTGCCATGGAGGTGCAGCTGCAGGCAATCGAACGCTCGCTGCAGGCATTTGTCATCCAACACATGCAGGATCTGAAGGATGGCTGGCGCAACGTAGCCAGAGAATACACCTTCGAGCCCGAACTTGAATATGCAGAGGATCAGTTTGCAGGTTTCTACATGAATGCCGACCGCATCGACCGCAACAAGGACGGCCGCTGGCGCATCATCGATTACAAGACATCCAGCGGAGAGAAGAAGCCCCACAAAGTGCACTTCGATGTTCTGGACAAGGGTACGGATTCGCCATACTGCCGCTTCATGAACGTGCAGGGCTACGAGTTCGGCACGGTATGCTTTGGCGAAAAGCTGTACCGCTGGAGCGACGTGCAGCTGCCGCTGTATGCCTGCGGTCTGCGCCACCCCTCCACAAAAGACCGGAAAGAGCTGGGGATTCCGGCAGATGCGGACATGTCTGCCGTAGTGCCGGATCTGGTATACTACAATCTGCAAAGCAAAACAGAAAAGCTGGTTCCGTTCTATCTGGTCAGGGATGGGGAGGTTCAACCCATATCCCCCAAGGCACTCGAAGTGCCGGAAACAGAAGAATTACTGGAATCGGCCATGAAAACCGTGAAATCAGCCATTGGCATGATTCGTAAGGGACAATGCCTGTTCTCGGCAGAATCGCTGGAGCTGAAATCCAAACCCTACTCCGTCCTGGTAACGCCCGGCAGCAACACACCCCGCTTTGGCGCACTCAGCCTGCAAAGTGACCCCCGCAGCCTGTTCGCTCTCCCCAGCCTGCTCAAGTAACCCCCTACCCGTCCCATCAACATGCATCAAAAGCAACCCAGTCTTTCCGAGCGTTCCAAGGAATACCACGTCACCAGCAACCGAATCGGCGCCTCCGCCGGCACCGGCAAGACCTACCAGCTCGCGTCGCGATACATCGCCCTGCTGGTGCTCGGCGCCCGGCCGGAAGAAATCATCGCCCTCACCTTCACCCGTAAAGCTGCAGGCGAATTCCGCAACCGTATTCTGCAGGCCCTTGCCGAAGGCGCCGACAACAAATGCGACAAGGAAACCGGTCGCAACGAGCTCACCGTCCGCGTATGGGAAGCTCTCAGCGGGCTGAGGGTCGAACCTGCTGAATACGGAGCATGGAAGGCTGTTCCTGCCTCCAACCCCGTCCCCCTGCTGCCCGTCACCGCCGCACTCGTCCGCGAAGCTGCCGACCTGAAGCAAGACCCGGAGCAGCTATACCACGAAAGCCCCGCCCTGCAACGATACTACCAATTCAAGGAACCCAATGCCGAGCGATTTGCAGAACTGCTCCAGGAGATGGTGGCGGTGCTCAACAAGCTCCAGCTCTCCACGATTGACAGTTTCTTCTCCTCCCTGGTCACCACCAACACTCTGGAGCTGGGCATGAACCAGGTTTCCCCGCTCGACCCCGCGGAGGAAAGCAATGTGCGCGCTGCCGCCATACGCCAGTATCTGGACACCCAGGGCAGCTGCGACCAGAACCGCGCCGATTTCCTCACGATGTTCAGCAGCATCACCGGCGGAGTCGGCAACCGCACGCTGCCGCAGATTGAATCCGATTTGCAGGACTTCCTTCGCCTGTACCGCGAACTGCCGCCGCAGGCACAGTGGGGCAGCATTTCCACATTCCCTCACGATGAAAAGGTACGCATAGCCACCGCCGAGGAACAGGAAAGCTACACCTCCAGTGTTGCCGAACTCAATCACTTGCTCGATGCTTACGGTCATGCCGTTCTGGAACCACAGGTGTGCAGCCAGCTCCGCGACCTCGCCAAAGGTGAAACATACATCAAGCGCGACGCGGCAAAGGTCGTCAATCACCATGCAAACCTGCCACTACTGACCCCTGTACTCCAGACGCTGCTGGATGCCTTTTACCAGGATGCCGAGCTGGACGAAGAACTGAACCAGGCTATCAGTCTCTGGGAGCAGAAGGGATCGAATCATCTTCTCTACTCAGGTCACAAGACAGCCGTCGCCAACATCATCAAAAAACTCCGCAAGGAAAACAAACGCAGCTTCACGGCAAAACAGCTCGAAGGCATTGGCGAGCTGAAATCTGCCACGCTGGCGCTGGCTCAGGTGAGCGATGCCCAGCTGGCTATTCTGGCACGCATAGCCCGGCTGGCAGAGACTCTTGTCAGACTGGTTATTCCCTGCAAGCTCCGTGCGACCGCTGACCGCAGTCAAAACCTGTACAAACTGATTGCCGGCTATGCCGCCATCTACGATTCACGCATGAAGGCAGACGGACGACTCAGTTTCGATGATATCTCCCGCCTGGCGCAGGAACTCATGCTGAAGGCCCCGGGCAACGACCAGTTGCTGCGCCATCACATCGCCTACCTCAAGGGTGGACAGATCTCGCACTGGATGCTCGATGAATTCCAGGACACATCGGAATCCCAGTTCCGCACCCTTACCCCCCTGCTGCAACCCATCGTGGAAGATGCTGGCAGCAACGCCATCAACTTCACCGGGGAGCAATGGACATCCAAGATGCCTGATTGTCTGCGTGAACAACTCAACAAGGAGGAATATTGCGTTGCAGGCGAAAGCCTGTTCATCGTGGGCGATACCAAGCAGAGCATCTACGGCTTCCGCACGGGCAAAACAGAGGTATTTGAGCGCATTGCAGCAGAAGAGCCCTGGTCAACGCCGCTGCAACCCTCCCCCCTGAGTTGCAGTTTCCGCTCTTCCCCAGACATCATGGAGTTCACTAACGAGCTTTTCACTGCGTTAGGAGAGGTTGAAAAACAGCAGGAAAATATCAAGGATGGCATCGAAAAGCTTCCCGTCACCTTCTCCGAGGATTTCACCAAGCACCAATCTGCCAAGGATTTCCCCGGCTATGTAGAGATGAATTTCATTGCCCCGCCCGACGAGGACGAGGACGAAGCCAGCCAGAAAGAACTCATTTATGATAAGGTGGTGGAGGTGCTTCGCACGCTGACCGACAACGATTCCACCCTCAAGAACGGTATGAGCATAGCCATTCTGGTACGCTCCAACGACAACGCAGACGAAATCCAGAAGCACCTGCTCAGCAAAATGCCGGACCTGCCCACCCTGCTGGTCAAGGATAGTCTGGCGGCCGCAGCATGCCCCATGGGCGAAATCCTGCTTTATTTCTTCAAATGGCTGCTGCACCCCGGCGACCTCGCCGCACTCAATGTAGTTCGAGCCTCCTTCCTGGCTTCCCTCATTGGCAAAGCCCCGGCGCAGTCGCACGCAGAGCTACTGCAGACATTGCAGGACATCGGATTCATCGGCATGATGCAGGAGCTGCTCCGCAGATTGCCGGCAGAAGATGCGCGGGAAAACAAACCCATCATCGACCGCTGGAAAAACGAGGCGGTGATATTCGATACCAAGGGTGCCACGCTGGCAGAGTGGGTGCTGCACATGAAGAACCTGAGCATGCAGGCAGCGGGCGCCTCCGGCGCGGTGCAGATTATGACCATGCACAAGAGCAAAGGTCTTGAATTCGACGCCGTCATCCTGCCCTACACCTCCACCGAAGCCACAGACACCACCAAGCATCTCAATTGCTTTGTGGCAGATGACAGCAAGTCCCTCATCCTCCCCCCCTCGAGAAAGGAAGACTGGCATCACTTCGGTTCCCTGTTCACCAACATGGCAGCCCAGTGGCAGCAGCAGCAGCGCAAGGAAGCCTACAACCTCCTCTACGTTGCCATCACCCGTGCCAAATGTGCCAACTACATCATCGGTCACGGTGCCCGCCTGATGGAACGAAAAATCCTTAAATCAGGCGAAATCAGGGAAGATTGGAAAGGCTGCTCCCATTCCATCGGCGGTCTACTCCGCCAGGCATGCGTCTGGATGGATTCGAATGAAGATGTATCCTACGACACCCTAGATGCAGACCACACCTACATCACCAGAGGCAATCCCAACTGGTATGATTTCCTGCAAGCGAAATCCACGCTCAAGGAGCAGGCTTCCATTCCTGTCGCCCTCGGGGCTGCAGAATCTCGCCGCAGGCGCATCACTCCCTCCACCCTGGCCAAGGCAGAGGACAAGGAAACGCGCGAAGCAGAGGAACCCAGAAAATCCACCTACGCCAACTACGGCGAGCTCACCGCCGCGGAGTTCGGCACCCTCGTCCACGCCGCGTGGGAAGAAATCATCTGGAAGGACGCTGAAACTCGCCCCGCATGGATGGAGGACAACGCTACCCGCACCCTGCCCCAGAGCGTGGTCTACAATGCCCTGCAACAACCGGAAATCGCTGCACTCTTCACCAGCAAA
>JAFZGH010000110.1 GCA_017555465.1 Akkermansia sp.
CACTGGAATTTCGATGAAGGCCGCGAATGGCACCGCATGCCGTTCCCTTACGAATCCAGGGCTGGAGTAGCGCGTGACAGCGTGGGAAATATTGACCTGAAGCTGCCGGGTAAGGACAAGGATGAAACCTGGGCCTCCGGTCGCCAGTATTCCGGGGTGCGCACAAACACGGGTGGCCTTACTTCCTCCTCCAGCATTGATGCGTTGAACGATACCTGTTCTCTTTCCTTCTGGCTGCGAATGGGGAAGACCCAGGGGCGCGTCATTGGCGATAAAAAGAACATAGCATACGGTGTTATAGATGCTAAAGGGAATCTGCGCGTTGAGGTGGATGGCACTCCGTGCCTGATTTCCACCCGCAAGGTGACAGATGAGAACTGGCACCATTTCGTGATTACGAGAAACGCCCAGACTGGCCGCATGGTGCTGTATATTGACGGTAAAAGGGATGCCGATGGCAAGGGCCCGACCGGCAAGCTTGAGGGGCAGAACACCGTGTTCGGTGTGTCTGCCAAAAAGAATAAGTTCAAGGCTGTGCTGGACCAGGTGCACATCTTCAATAAAGAAATCAAGGAAGATACCGTCCGCGTGCTCTATGATAACCATGCTCCGAAGATTTATGACCAGGAACACCTTGTGGATGCGAAGGAGCCCTCTCGCACCGGCAGTATCCTGCACCTCTACACCCACGACAATGAATTGGATACATTGAAAGTGGCCCGCCACTCACAGGGCAAGTACGGCACGGTGAAGAGCCTGGGCGACGGGACGTTCGATTATACACCCGGTGCAAAGTTCGCCGGCAGCGATTCCTTCGATGTCGATGTGACCGACGGCAAGGGCGGTTTCTGCCGCGGCAGGATGCGTGTGGTCGATTACCGTTATGCCGACGGGCTCCTGGTAGACGCGTTTACCTACACCGGGAACCTGCCGGACATCCCCGGCGAGGAAACGGGCTCTGCGCATCGCAAGCCCATGATTGTGAAGCTGCCGGGCAAAAAACTGCCCGATCTGCTGGTGCAGGCAAAGTCCGGTATCTGGTATTATGCCAACCAGTCCACCAAGGGTAAAATCAAGTTTGCCGAACCGCGTGGCATCAGCGATGCCACGGGTAGCGCTGTTGCGGCAGAAGGCGCAGCCATGCTGCGCAGCGACACGATGGTGATTCGCAAGAGCGATGGCACGCTGCAGCTGGCCAGGCTGAATAAGATGAAGAAATCAGCCCCGGCCTTCACTATCTCCATGGGAGATGTCCTTAAGAATACAGAAGGAGAGGATTTCAAGCTCAATGAGCGCTTCTACGTGTTTGTTGACTATGACCTGGATGGCAAGAAAGACCTGGTGCATGGTGGTGGCAACGGCATGTTCTGCTACTTGAACAAGGGAACCAACAAAGTACCCGTATTCACAAAGGAACGCATCGTCATTCACGAGGAATCCTATAACCCGTTCCCCGGCCTGGGCGACCTCGATGGCGACGGACGGGTAGATTTGCTCCACGGCAACAACTGGGGCAATATGCGCATGTGGTCTGCTGCGGCAGATGGCGCCCATATCCTGGATAAGCGCCAGCGCAAGGACCTCCGCCTGCTCAACCAGCCAGAGGAAAACTTCATGCGCCAGCTCAACGGCACAAACCTCATGGCCGACGACTTTGACGGCGATAGTGTGGCGGACCTTGTCATCGGCAGCAGCGTGGGCGGTGTGCTGACCTGCGCCCGCGGTGTGAACCCCAACTCCCGCAAAAACAACCTCAAGAAGATTGAAAAGGAATTCTACGACGTCGCTGGTTCGAACCTGGCCAGGCTCCTGATGGACAATGACCAGGCTGGCCTCAAACGCTACAAGGAACTGATGCGCGACTGGATTTCCTGGGCCGTGAAGCAGAATACCCCCGCCACCCGTCTGGAGGCATATAACATGCTCAAGAAGCACGTTAAGAAGTACCCCTTCCTGCAGCGTAAGTATCTGGATACCGCATGGATAAAGAAGGATAACAAGACGGGGGCCGTCCTCGAATATGGCCCGATGCACCATGTCCCCGGCATCTTTACACAGAACTGGATTGTGCTGCACCAGCTCATGCCGGATTCTGCCGCGCATCGTAAGGATGTGGCCGATGCTCTGGGCATGACCGGCCTGGACCGCGAGCAGTATCTGACCACAGGTCTGCCGCTTGCCGACAACAACCACTGCAGCGACGGCCAGTTGCTTTCCATCCGCGATTTCATGGTGCGCCACCCGCGCATCCTGTTCCCGGACGACCACCTGTCGATTGATGTGAACTTCGGTGACGGA
Organism: Akkermansia sp.; assembly: GCA_017555465.1. Classification (GTDB taxonomy): domain Bacteria; phylum Verrucomicrobiota; class Verrucomicrobiia; order Verrucomicrobiales; family Akkermansiaceae; genus Akkermansia. The sequence goes on from JAFZGH010000110.1 coordinate 2,299, forward strand.
CGCGATGCCATGAGCTACATCTTCCGTTCTAACAAGAACACCTTCGGCTCGGAAACCGGCAATCCTGTCAATGAAATGGCCAGAGACATGGTTCAGGCCACAGAAGAATGCCTGGAAGGCCCGGGCTCTGCCGATGGTGACTACTTCACCCTCGTGATGGCTCATGAGGTCTGCCATTCTCTGGACGGCTATGTGAATAATCTGCCCAACAAGGATTTGAGACGCCGCTGGGGCGATGTCATCGTCTACGCCGGCAACAATGGTGGCATGGTTGACCTGGTGGCGGCTAATCAATCCGGCTGGTTCGATGCCGGTCAGACCCAGGAGAATTTCAAGGCCTCCGGACTCTGGGATGGCACCGGCAAGTGGAATGAGGTGTGGGATGAGTACTGGGCCAGGAAATGCCCCTACAACGTGCAGGCCTTCATGCGTGGCAACACCGGGTGGTTCATCTATGCCCCGCAGGAAACCCTGGCCACCCAGGCAAACCACCACTGGCCGCGTTCCGAATCCCGTCTCATCGGTGCCATCCTGCGCTACAAGATGGGGTATAAGTCACCGATTAATGAAGTGGTGCATTTCCTCGACATTGTATCCGCTGGTATGAACAAAATTCACATGTACCATACGTATACATCACCGCAGACCAAGAAGGTGGAGTACCGCTCCGACCCCGCATGGCTCGTACGCAATGACAAGGGCTACATCATAGAGCTCACCCTTGCCGGGCGCACCTACCGCTTCGATGTGGATGAAAATGGCCGCACCATCGGTATTATCTCCAATCCCTTCGACAAGAAACTCGATGAGCTGGCAAAGAAGCTGGCGCCAAAGAAGTGATTTAATAATCCCGCGGGCACCGCCCGCGAAATTCTATCTGCGAAGCAGAAATTCTCTCAGCCCCCGTTCAGGGGGCTGATTTGTTATCAAAAATGCCTCAGGTGGTAGCTCGCAGAGGTATGCTGCAGTCACGTCTGCTCCGCAGGGGAGGATTTCGTTTTCCAATGGAGCCCAGGCCCGGAATAGGGCGTTCATTGGGAAATTTCCTGTGCTTTCAGGTGAAAATGCGCTGCGTGCGTGTGAAAAATGAAAACAGGTTTTGCCTGTGTGAAAAACCGTGTCGCTGCGCGGGTGAGTATATTATGCCGCTTAATTCTGGCGGCGGGAGGGAAGCAGGAGCAGGGTGAGCTGGAGCATCCACCCGAAGGGCGGCAGCACGAACATGAGGGCGCAGATGAGCAGTTTCGGCCAGAGAGCAAAGCCGATGTCATTCAGACGCCGCCAGATAGCCCCCAGGAAAAAGGATACAAGCAGCAGTTGGACGGATACGCCGAGCGCTACGCCACTTGCTATTTCGACCGGCAGGCTTTCTTTGCCGAGAAAGAGCAAATTCGCAATTGTGGCCAGAAAAGGCCAGAATTTGGGCAGTAGGTAAACCCAGAGCCAGTAAACAAGAAAATCGCGGCGGCTGAGGCGGCCTCGGAAATTGTAGAGTCTGGCAAGGGGATTGTTCATTTACACTATCAGCATGCAGTCGCCGTAGGAGAAGAAGCGGTAGCGCTGCTCCACAGCCTGGCGATAGGCTTCCATGATAAGGTCTTTGCCAGCAAAGGCACACACCAGCATAATGAGGGTGCTCTGCGGCAGGTGGAAGTTGGTGAGAAGCGCGCCCACGGTCTTGAACTTATAACCGGGGTAGATGAAGATATCCGTATCGCCACTGGTAGCGGGCAGGGGGGTGCCGTGGCTCGTAGCCAGGGTTTCCAGCACGCGCACGCTGGTAGTGCCCACAGCGACAACGCGCTTTGCTGCGGCGATGGCATCTGCCGTATCCTGCGGCATCACGAAACTTTCCCGGTGCATGTGGTGGTCGGCCACGTTCTCCACCTTGACCGGGCGGAAGGTACCCACGCCCACATGCAGGGTCACAAAGCTGTGCGGCAGCGCGCCGAGGATTTCCGGGGTGATGTGCAGCCCGGCGGTGGGGGCGGCAATGGCGCCTTCGTGTTCTGCGTAGATGGTCTGGTAGCGTTCCTTGTCTGCCGGTTCGCTTTCGCGGTTCATGTAGTGCGGCAGGGCGAGGCGGCCATAGACCTCCGGGTCAACAAACTTATCCCAGCGGATGTAGCGGTAGCCCTCGTCATCGATGCTTTCAACCGTGCCGGTGGCATCGCCCACCTGGACGGTGCGTCCCACCTTCATTTTCTTGCCCGGGCGCACCAGGCATTTCCACACCAGTTCCTGCGCCAGACCAGCGCGCACGAGTTCGATACCACCATCGTTGCTGAAATAGCGGGCCGGTACCACTTTGGTGTTGTTGAGCACAAAGTGGTCACCGGGCTGCACGTATTCCAGAATATCATGGAAGGAACGGTGCTCGATAAGCCCGGTGTCGCGGTGCACGACCAGCATGCGGCTGGCGGCGCGATCCGCCAGCGGGCGGTCGGCAATCAGCTCTTCAGGCAGGTGGTAATCGAAATCGATGGTGCGCATATATGGGCAGCAAATCAGCAGGGGAAGATGGAGATGCGGCGCAGCACTTCATCGCGGCCGAGGGTCTGCATGACCACATCGATGCCGGGGCCGGCGTGACAGCCGGTCAGCGCCATACGCAGGGGGAACATCATGGCACCCACCTTCACACCATTCTCCTTGGCCAGCGGCTTGATGAGCTGGAATGCGGCCTCACCGCTCCATTCTTCAATCCCTGCGAATGCACCGGCCAGGAGGCTGAGCATCTCTCGGGCATTTTCCTGCAGCTTGGCCATGGATTCCTCTTCGTATTCGAGAGTCTGTACCCACTTGACCCAGGCGGGAGTCTCACTGAGAAGCTGCACCTTGGTCTGCACAGCGGGAAGCACCTCGCGCAGCTGGGGGGTGTCCTCCAGCCCTGCCTTGGTGCAGAACGGAAGCGCCAGCTCCACGAACTTCTGCGGCTCCAGTCGCATGATGTGCTGC
>JAFZGH010000111.1 GCA_017555465.1 Akkermansia sp.
GATGAATCGTTATCCCCGGCGAATCTTCGAAGGTAAATCCGCTCGCAGGATAGCACGCATCGAAAATCTCCATTTTATCAAGCTCGCTGCTTAGTTAGAAGAAAATTCTACCATTGTCGCATTTGGTCTTGCAATTCACAGACGCGCAGAAACGCCGCAAAAGCGGCGTTTCTGATACTTTACTCAGCCTTAGTTTCCAGGCGGGCGCTGGGGGAAAGTCCGTAGGTCTGCGGCTCGTATTGCAGCTGCGCCTGGGCGGGCGGGGCGGTGGCGGAGCCGGCGCGCTTCACGCGGGCGTAGTAGCGGAGGTTCACAGCATCGCGCCCCGGCCAGCGGGTGCAGAAGCCGCGCACGCGGTCTGCCAGGTATTCGCGCTGGTCAAAGCATTCGCTCCAGCTGAGCGGTTCCAGGCCTGCGGCCTGGCTGCCCACGCCGGGGTTGATGGCTTCCATGCTGGACGGCAGGTAGTCCTCCAGCACCAGGTGGTTGAGTTCCTGCTCGCTGGCCTTGGCACAGGTGAGCGTCACACGCACCACATCACCCACGGTGAATTCGGAAGCTTCGCGCCATACGCCGTCCTCGCCCTTCTTCTCATACACGCGGGTCATCTGCAAGCCGCGTTCCGTCAGACCGGGATATTCCTGGCGTGCCGGGCGGGCCTGCGCTTTCAGCACCGCATAGGTGGTGCCCTGCACCGGGGCACAGGCAGCATCCACCGAAGGCAGGTTCACCTGCACAATATCGCGGTGCAAGGTGGTCTGCTGCCCGCCGGGCAGGCTCAGCACCGATTCCACCGCTGCGCCGGGGGAGTTGCCAATGTAGGTGAGTAGCGCATAGACGGACCAGGCGCCGCTCCACGCACCGCTGTGGCGGTAATCTGCCGCGCGGGTGCGCAGCCAGCGCAGGAAGGCCTCATTGCGGCCGTCATTATTCGTGCGCAGGTATTCCAGGAACTCGATATCCTGGCGCACGCCGGTGGTGCACCAGCGGGTATCGGGCGCTGCGGCCAGAGCCGCCTGCAGGGCATCGCGCATAGCGGCGCGGTCCTGGCGGGCGCGGGCCACCTGGTAGCGGGTCAGCGGGTGCTCCTGATCCAGATTCACCTTTTCCAGATAGGCCAGCAGGTTATACCAGGCGCGCTGGGGAATGGCATAGCCGCGTTCCTCAGCCAGGCGCAGCACCACCGCCGCCTGCGCCGAGGCCCAGACACTGGGCACATTGCTGCCGCGCGTATCAGGCAGGCTGCCATCGGGCAGCTGCTGTTCCAGAATAGACTGGGCCGTCTGCTCAATGGTCTGGACCACGCGTTCTGCCGGGGTCTGCGCCATGCGCGGGCAAAGCGGGGCGAAACGGTCATACAGCAACCACGGCAGCAGGGCAGATGCCATGTTGCCCACGCTGCCGCCGGGCTGCTGCAGCAGGAAATCCACCGCGCCCTGCATGAAGAGGAGCGGGTTGGCCGAAACCTGCAGCTGCAGCTGCACATCGGGCGCACCGGCCAGCTCTGCGGCCAGCAGGTTACGCGGCACCAGGTTGCCCTGCCCGGGGCTCAGCACCAGGTGGTGCACCTCCTTGAGCAGAGGCGAAGGATACACCGCCTCCACCCCGGCCTGCACAGCATCCACCCCGGTAGCCCCCTGCGCATACCAGCGGTACTGCTGCTGCCCGGCCTGCTGCGGCGCAAGCTCAAAATACAGCGTGGCCGTGGCCCCGGCGGCAAGAGTCACCTGCTGGGCGGTATCGCTGCCCTCCAGGCACACATGCCAGGTACCCTCGGTCTGGGTATTGTTCGTCACATTGACCGGCACCTGGAGCTTATCACCCACGCACATGCAGAGCGGTGTGCCCGCACGCAGAATCAGGGGCTGATTCACCACAAACTCTCCCTCTTCCGAACCAAAGCGCCCGCCTTCCTTATCTGCCGCCACGGCAAATACACGGTAGGTCGTGAGCGTGTCCGGCATGGTGCAGGTGGCGGCAAAGCGGCCATCGGCATCCGTCCTGAGCGCGCTGCTCCACAAAGCCAGCGGGGCAAAATTCGAGCGCAGGCGGGGCTCCGCCCCAGCCTCCGGGACAGCCGCAGCAGCGGGGCGGCGTGCGCCTGCAGTTTCTGCGCTATCTACCTGCAGCATCAGGTTACTGAATTTCCCTGTGGCAGAACCCACGCGCATCCACCAGGGCTGGTGCTGCCAGGCCTCCGCACCTGTGCGGCCTTCGCCCTGCCAGAGCCCCTCCAGCAACGCCAGGCGGGGGCGGAACACGCCCTCCCGGAAATCGGCATCGCCGGCATCCACATTCTGCAGATTCAGAAATCTTTCGCGCCAGCAGCTCAGCGCCGCCACCACATCCACCTTGCGGTAATGGGTCTGGGACAGCATGCCGGCATCCACCGCATACAGCGTCACCGCCGCCGGGGTGGGCACCCCGTTCGGCAGGGTCACCCGCCCGGCCAGCATCTGCTGACTACCAGGGCGCACCGTGCCGGGCAACTCCAGCTGCACCTGCAGCATACTGCGCTTCATGGGCACATCAATATTCAGCGCATGCTTATACGTGTACCCAAACAACCCGCTATCGGCCTTCTGGGTCAGGCGCGCTGCGCACACATTGATACGCCCCTCCTCATCCCCCAGCAGGGGGAGGGCCAGCTCATGCCGCCCGCACTGCAGGTCCAGCACATGAGCCCGCACACGGCGGCCATAATTCAGCACCAGCAGAGCCTTGAAATCCTCGCTGCATTCCAGCACAATGTGGCCGGGAGTAGAAGCCGCGCTGGCAGAGAATACTGCCTCGCGGCCGCTTTGGCGCTGATCCACACACCGCTGCTGGTGGCGGAAGGTGTGTCCCCGGTAATCGCGCCCGGTGATTTCCACCGTATATTCCCCGGCCTCGCCTGGCTGCAACCCGGCCAGCACTTCGTGCAGCGGCAGCTGCACCCCTTCCTCTGCGCCGACAGGCACATTCACCCACTGAGACCACACCTCCACCTGGCGGCTTTCATCGAGCATGAATCCATTGGACAACTGGTTTTCCACCCGCCGGGGAACGCGCACAGCTGCGCGCACCGAAATACCCTGAGAAAGGCGCTCGCCGCAGCAGTTGCAGAACAGATGCAGGCGGTGGTCCGCCCCCAGCACCGGGCGGATTTCTGACGCATGATACCGCCCCACATGGTCAAAGCGGCGGGATTCCTCGCGCTCGTTGAGCACAGCGCCCTCGTAACGCACCACAAAATCCGTATCCGGAGCAGTGGCCAGCGGCACCTTGAAAAGCACCGTACCATCCTCCTTCAGAGGCAGGGTTCCCAGCCACTCATACGCCGCCTCACCTGCGGCGAAAATCTGGCGTCCGCCCACCATGGGCACAGAACCCGTCACGCGCAGTTCCACGCGGCCCTGCGTGAGCGGGAGCGTGTTGTAATCCTGCGCCTGCTCCTTCAGCACCAGTTCACGGGGAGCAATCTTTTCTGTTTCATCCTGCTGGCTTACCTCAAAGGAATCCCGGCGGTACATCTCGCAGGAAATCTCCTGCTTCACCAGCGTGCGGGGGCGGGTTGTGCCCACGCGGATAACGTAGCGCCCGCACACATCTTCCTGCCCCTGGGGCAGCCTCAGCATCTGACTGAACGCGCCAAAGGCATCCACATCAAACACCCGGCTGAACAGGCGGCTGCCATCCGGGGATTCAAAATGCAGCTCCAGCGTGCGGTGCTTCGAGTGCGCAATGCGGTTCTGCCCATCCACCGCGCGCAGGAACCCGCGCACAAAGACCTTATCCCCCGGGCGGTAAACATTCCGGTCTGTCCAGACCATGGCGCGCAGCTCGGCGTCGCCCTCCTGTTCCGCTTCCTGCTCCATGCAGAACTCATTGGGGTTGGAAACCAGGCAGTAATCCTCTCCGGCGCGCACCAGGATATCTGCAGCACCGGCAGGCAGGGCCACATGCCCGTGCTCCACCGCCACCGGGGCAGAGGCACCCTCGGCATCCACGGCAATCATCTGACCGCCATGCAGCGGCTCTGCCGTGCTGTGGCGCAGCACCAGCAGGCTGGCCTCGCCCTCCGCCGCCCCGGCGCAGCTGAGCACCACGGGGGATAAATCGCTCACAGAGACAAGCGCATCACAGCGCAGCTCCCAGTCGCCCGGCTTCATGCCCAGCTCCCGTGCAGCAGTCTGCACCGTTTCAGAAGGGCTCATATCCATCTCCACCAGGTAAAGCCCCGGTTTGAGCGGCGCCTGGCTCAATTCATCCAGATCCAGCACCATGCGCGTGCAAGCCAGCATCGGGCAGGAATCTGCGGGCAGCTTGTATTCGCGCTGCCCCACCACGGTGCCGCCGGCGCCCTCCAGGAAAATACGCCCCAGGTATACCTCGCGGGCGCGAGCGGCATTATCCGGCGCCGGGGGCATATCATCCTCCGTAGCAAGCCCGGCCTTGATGCGAGCCTGCACCACCGCGCGGTTGTACTGCGTGAGCGCCATATCATGGCGGCGGTTCTGCTGCTCCAGGTGGGATTGAATCTTCGGCAGGGCGGCGCGCACCTCATCCGCCGTCCAGTGGCGCAACCGTACACGCACGGAACCACCATTCACCACATCCATGGGCAGAACATGTTTCCCCTGCAGCGGCAGGTAGTGGCGCATCATGCGCGGCAGCGCCGGCTCCAGCGGCGATACACTGTAGCGGCAGAAGAAATCCCGCAACAGGGGCAGACCGTAAATACCGGCCAGCCCGGGCTGCAACCTGCATTCCACCAGCACGGGTGCCGGGCTTTCCACCGCCAGGCGCATCCCCATGGATGCCGTGGGATGCGCGTAGCGCAGGCGGCGCACAGACTTATCAACAAACCAGCCATCTGCCGTCACGCTCTCATCCTCAGCGTCGTCCGGGTTAATCCAGAACTCCTGGGCGGCCACCTCACCCAGATACCGCACGCACAGCTCGCGCCCGTTGACCACGGCGGTGCGGGTAACACCATCCTCCGCCAGGGTGGTTTCCACGCCATCCAGCGTCACCCGCATCTCGCGGAACGCCTGCTGAAGCCGGGTCTTATCCACCGGGGAATTGAAAAGCATCTGCAGCTCCATGGTGGATGCTGCGGCATCGGACGGCAGCACCTGCTCCAGGCGGGCGCTGAGGGTACGGTTCACATAAATGGGGCCCAGGTTGCTGTCTGCAATGCCACTGCCGGGGGCGGCCTTGGCATTCAGCCGCCAGATACTGCCCGCAGGCACGGGGCGGTCCGGGCGCACCAGCACATAGCCGGGCAGCGGGCTGTCCTGCTGCAGTTCCTGCCAGTTGATACCGCGGCGCACCAGCGATTGCAGCATGTTGAAACTATTGCCATGGCTCAGTCTGGCCTGCTCCACAATAGCCCCGGCCGTTTCCCCGGTCTCAAAGAAATCCCCGCGAGCATCCATCTTGATGCGCGTGTACGTGTACTGAATCGGGGTTCCGGGGTTCAGCCCGGCGGCCTCTGCCGTGTTCTGGAAACGGCCCGCCAGCAGGGCAGCCCCATTCGGGCAGGCGCGCATATCCTCATGCACCAGCGGGCTGGCCGGCGCGTGGAAACGGTACTCGCGCTTCTGCAGCGCACGCCCGCTCTGGTAGCGTGTTCCGGAGTGGAAGCGCAGCGTGTACTCTGTCTTCACGCTGCTGCCGGGGCCGGGTTCGATGCGCAGGCAATCCTGATCGACCCAGCGCACGCGGGGCATATGTGCATCATCCCCACTGATACTGAATAAATCCAACCCTTTATCCGTGACGCTGCACTCGTCACGGTGCTGGTTTTCAACCACAGAATACGGCACCACAGGCTCATCAAAATTGATATTGATGATACCCTGCTGCTCCCAATACGACAGGGAATCGGCCAGCGCTGCCGGGAGCGCTGCCAGGGCCAGAAGGAAAACTTTTCGGACAGGTGCGGTCATGTCGGCGCGGATTCTACCACAACTCACCCAATTAGTGAATCATGAATCGTGCCAACATTAACGCCGCACTTCAGCAATTACGCATGGTCATTTGTCCATTGAGCTTCCGCCCAACTCCGTTTCGCGCAGCCAGGATTCAAACTTGCGCAGAGCCTCGCCGCGGTGGGAGATGCTGTTCTTCTCCTCGGCAGAGATTTCGGCCATGGTGCAATCGTAGCCATCCGGGATGAAAAGCGGGTCGTAGCCGAAACCGCCAGTGCCGCGGGGATTAAGGGTAATCTGCCCCTCCACTGTGCCCACGAAGCAGCCCAGTTCCTTACCCCCGCGCGCCACAGAAATAGCGCAGACATAGCGGGCCGTGAATGGCTTTTCGGATTCCGGCTTAGCTGCCAGTTCTGCGAGCATCTTGCGATTGTTGCCTTCGTCATCCCCGTGAGTGCCGGCATAGCGGGCAGAGTATACACCAGGCATGCCGCCCAGCGCATCCACGCAGATGCCGCTGTCGTCAGACACCACCAGCCCCGGGAACACGGCAGAGATACTCTCGGCCTTGATGGCGGCATTCTCCTCAAAGGTGGTACCGGTTTCCTCAGGGTCGGGCGCGCCGGGGAAATCGGCCAGAGTCTTCAGTTCATACTGCGGGGGCAGAATGCGGGCAAACTCGCGGGCTTTGTGCGCGTTGCGCGTGGCAATCAGCAGGGGAATGCGTTCGAGGGTCATATCGGTGGTATTTGTATCGTTCTTGTGGAAAACGCGTTTAAAGAAAATGTAAATAACAATGTAGGAAAGCAACGCACAGAAGGTATCAGCCGTCATCTGAGCGCACCAGATTCCCTTGCCACCCAGCCAGAGCGGCAGCAGCAGCAGGCAGGGAATGAGCATCAGGAACTGGCGCATAATGTTCAGGAACACGCTCATAATCGGGCGACCGATACTCTGGAAGAAGTTGCCGATGATAATCTGCGTGCCGACCAGCGGGAACATGAGCCCCATGATATGCAGCCCCTGGATGGAAAGAGCAATAAGCTGGGTGGAGTTCGCGTCGGTTTCCTTCACAAAGGCGCGCACCACGGCCTCAGGGAACAGCTGGATACCCACCCAACAGATAAGCGTGAGGAAGAAGGCTGAAAAGACCGCATAATAAAAAACCTTGCGCACGCGGCTGTAGAACCCGATGCCCAGGTTATACCCCGCAATGGGTTGCATTCCCTGCGCGATGCCCAGCACCACCATGGCCACACCCAGCAGCACGCGGTTCACGATACTGTATGCCCCCACTCCCATGGGCCCTTCATAGCGCAGGAACTGCGTGTTGAATACGATAACCACCAGGCAGCCGCACAGGTTCATGAGGCAGGGAGGAAGCCCCAGCAGGCAGATACGCCGCATAATGGGCCCGCAGAGCTTCCACATGCGCCCGCGGAAGTGAATCACGCTGCGGCGGTTGAGGAAATGCAGCAGCACCCAGGCCATGCCCACTGCCTGCCCGGCCGTGGTGGCCAGCGCAGCGCCGGTCATCCCCCATTCCAGCACGTATACAAACAAATGCGCGCAGCCGATGTTCACCACCATGGAGAACAGCAGGCTGTACATGGCCTTGTACGGGTAGCCGCTGGCGCGCATCACGTGGTTCAGGTTCATGAACGAGAATGTGAGCGGACAAGTCAGCATGAGCACCAGCATGAACTCCCGCGCCGGGCCCACGGTGTTCTCATCTGCCCCGAAAAGGTACAGCAGCTCATCCATCCACGGCAGCGGCAGCCAGCCGATGAGAACCCCCAGTGCCACACCCATGATGGTGCAGTGCCCCAGCACCCGGAATGCACGCGGAAAATCCTGCTGTCCCAGGGTGATGGAGGTGGTGGCCGCACCGCCCAGACCCACGAGCGTGCCCAGCGCCACCAACAGGTTCATGATGGGGAAAAGCAGCCCCATAGCAGTGATGGCATACGCCCCGCAGCACTGGCCGATGTAGATGGAATCTACAATGTTGTATAACGACATGGCCGCCATGCCCACAATGGCAGGCAATGAATACTGCGCCAGCAGCCGCCCCATGGGCTTCTGCTCCAAATCCACCAGCTTTTGGTCTTTTTCCATGCGTCTGCCCGTAAATTTACTCTTCTTGCCACCAGCTGTCAAGAAAAGTACATCAGGAACATTACTTGTGTATTTACGATTCACAAGAAGTCTGGGATATGTTAGAATACGCGTGGGCGGATACACCATTCGTCCATTGCACCCCATGGTACTTTCCCTGAAAACCCTGCTCTGTGTCGGCTGCGGCTGCTTTATCGGCGGCGTTCTGCGCTATCTTACTTCCTATTTCGTATGCACCCGCTGGGGCGTGGAACTACCCGGCATGCCCTGGCACACCCTGATTATCAACTTCGGCGGCTGCCTGTTCATGGGGCTGTTCTGCGGACTGGCCACAGCAGGCTTCATCGAATCACCCAACCTGCGCCTGGCGCTCACCGCCGGGCTCTGCGGAGGCTACTCCACCCTGGCAGCTTTTGCCTTCGAGAACACCATAATTCTGCGCGCCGGCAACTACCTCACCGCCGGTTCCTACATGGCAGTCACCCTCGTAGGCAGCATTGTCTGCTTCATCGCAGGCTACGCCGTGGCCAACCTCCTGCATCGCTGAACCACACCCTTGCCAACTATTTGATTATTTGGGCTTGACCCGGAAAATGAGCACAAGCAAAAAGCTCCGGCGCTGTTCGCGTCGGAGCTTTTTAGTAGC
>JAFZGH010000001.1 GCA_017555465.1 Akkermansia sp.
GCCATCCCTCCGGGACTCTAATTTCCGCTCGCGATGCTCGCCGATCAATTACAATCAACGAAACTTTGGGGCACATGTGGCATGGACTCCATAACTTTTTACCAAAAAAACAGGGGCGTCGCCCGCTGGGCGGGCTCACCCCTGTTTGTCACCCACTACGCGGGCGCAAAATTATGTCGTTTAACGGGCATTCACCACTTCATCGAGCGGGAGGATGATGAAGCCGATGCCGCGGTTGCCGTTCTTGCCGTTGTTGTGGCAGGTTTCGTAGATGATGCCCACGTGGTCAGCATCCACCATGGCCTGGCAGGAATAGCCCATGCAGCGGCGGGTGTCATACAGCAGGCCTGTGTTCCAGGTCTTGCCGTCGTCGCGGGAGGCGCGCACCGTCATCATGCTGCGGGGATACTTCTGCGGGTTGGAGAAGAGCAGCAGCTTGCCATACTTAGCGGAGTCCACAGCAATGATGGAGCCCTGGCAGGTGGGTTCCACCAGCGCGGAGCAGTTGGTCTCGTGGGCCTGCCAGGTCTTGCCCAGGTCGCGGGTCACATACACCACGCGCTTGCCGGCCCAGGTTTCATTGCGGCAGTTAATCATGATGGCGCCATCCTGCAGCTCCACCACCTGGCATTCGGAGGTCTTGTGGGGCACACCGTTGCCATATACCCAGTTCTTGCCACCGTCCTTTGAGTAGCAGATGGTGCTCATGCAGTTGGGGTTGGCGGCACGGTCCCAGATCTGGGCGGGGAAGACGATGGTGCCATCCTTCAGGCAGATGCCATTGCCCGGGCCGGCGAGGATGGTGGTCCATTCCTCCTTCTTGATCTGGCGGGTGGGGTTCACGTATTCCTTGCACCAGGTCTTGCCGTCGTCATCGGAATACACCATGCCCCACTGGCCGGTCTTGTCCTTATCAAAGCCGGTCTTAGAAGTCCAGAGCGAAGCACCGCCGCTGAAATGGCACACCAGGGACTGCATCCAGATGCGGCCGGTCTTGTCCTGCACGATGCAGGGGTCGCCGCAGCCGTTGGCAGCGCCGGGGCCGGCATCCATGCTCACCTCGGGCAGGGTCCAGGTCTGGCCGCCATCGGTAGAGCGCACCGTGGCCACGTCAATATCGGCGCAGAGGTCACCCTCGTGGTTATAGCGGGCGTCGAAACAAGCAACCAGCGCACCGCTGGCCGTGCGGATAAGGCCGGGAATGCGGAAGGCTGTGCAGTCGCGGCGGGCAGCGCCGCCCGGCTGGTTGCCCACGGTTTCGCCGGGCATGGCCAGCATCACACCCACGCGCTGGGTCACCGGGGCCTGCTCAGGGGCGTATTCCTTACCGCCCATGGTGATTTTCACATCGCTGAAACTGATGCTGGCGCCCACGGGGGCAGCGCCTGCGGGCTGCACATCCAGCCACAGGTTATTTTCGCCGCCGTGGAGCGTGCCGCTGGTGTTGATGACCACGGTGCCATCTGCCAGGGGAATAGCGCTGCCATATTCGCGGGTGTTGCGGAAATCGAGCCCGTCTGCCTGGCCGCTGCGCAGGGTCACACCTGCCACCAGGGCGGGGTCAGATACCTTGAAACTCACCTTCTGCACCGCCACGGGGTTGGAAGCGCCCTGGCTCTTCACGTTCAGCGCCAGCACCGGGTTGTTCACCGCGCGTTTCATGATGGGGAAGGCGCCGGGGTTGACCAGGCTCACGCCCTGAATCACCATGGGGCCGATCATGAGCTCCAGGTCATCGATGAGAGCGCCGCCACCCGCTGCCGCGGTGCAGACAAAACGCAGCGCCGTGGTGCCGGCGGGTGTAACCCACTGCACGTGGTTGTGGTAACCACCCACTCCGCTCTTCTCCACGCGGGTCAGTTCCTTTTCGCCCTGCGGGGTAATGGCCACCACGCGGAAATTGAAGGGTGCGCGGCCAGTCCAGCGTTCCATCCAGCACTGGGCGGGGGTATCCACCTCCAGCGGCTTGCGGAGTTGCAGCGTGGCGCTGTTGTCTTTTCCACCCTGGATGCGGAGCGCCATGGCGCTGTTGCGGCCGTGGCCGCGGTTCATTTCGGCCTGCCCGGCGGTGGCCGTGAGCGTGCCGTACGCGCATTCCAGGCTGGTGAATCCACCAGCCGGCTGGTTCTCAAATGTTTCCACAGCCCCGGCTACCCCGGTGGCCAGCATTGCTAAGAAGAGTTTTCGATACATGATTCCTCTATATAGCACACCACGCAACCCGGCACAAGAAAAAACAGGCGGCCTTTTATCAGCCGCCTGTTAAAAACTCATGCTTTTACCTTCTTCTTTCCTTTTTTCTTACCTTTCTTATCCTTTTTACCCTTCTTGCCTTTCTTGCCCGTTTTGCCATCATCGGCTGCCTGGGCGGGTTTCACCGCCACTCCCTTGCCCGTTACGATGGTTTCGAGCGGCAGGCGGATGAAGCCGATACCGCGGTAATCCGTCTCGCCATTCTTGTGGCAGGTTTCGTAGATGATGCCCACGTGGTCGGGGTCGGTCATGGCGATACAGGAGTAGCCCATGCAGCCACGCACATCATAGAGCACACCATCGCTCCAGGTCACGCCTTCATCGCGCGAGGCGCGGATGCTCATGTTGCTGCGGCCGTGAATCCAGGGGTTGGAGAAGAGCATCAGGCGGCCGTATTTCTTGGTTTCCACCGTCACCAGGGAAGCCTGGCAGGTTGGGTCATTGAGCGTGTTGTTGTTGGTCTGGTGCGGTTCCCAGGTCTCGCCCAGGTCTTTGGTGACATAGACAATGCGCTTGCCCTGGTAAGCCTCGTTGCGGCAGTTGAGCATCAGCGAGCCGTCCTTGAGCTCCACCACCTGGCACTCCGAGGTTTTGGCCGGTACGCCGTTACCCATGGCCCAGGTCTTGCCGCCGTCCTTGGAGTAGCAGATGGTGCTGCGGCACACGGGGTCTGCACCGTTCTGCCAGATCTGGGCCGGGAACACAATCACGCCCTTGCTGGTGCAGATACCATTGCCCGGGCCGGCGAGAATGAGGGTCCACTCATCCTTTTTCACCTGGTCGGTCACGTTCACAATCTTGCTCCAGGTCTTGCCTTCGTTATCGGAGTATACCATCTCCCACTGGCCTGTCTTTGAGGGGTCTGTACCCGTGCCGGAAGCATTGATGGCGCGCGCACCGGGGGCAAAGTGGCAGGCGAGCGCCTGCATCCAGATGCGGCCCTTCTTATCCTGCAGGATGCAGGGGTCGCCGCAGCCGTTGGCCATGCCGGGGCCGGAGTCCATGTTCACCTCCGGCAGGGTCCAGGTCTGGCCGCCATCGGTAGAGCGCACCACGGCTACGTCAATATCACGGCAAAGGTCTACCTCATTATCATAACGGGCATCGAACACGCCCAGCAGCGTGCCTTTCTTTGTCTGGATAAGTCCGGGAATACGGAAAGCGGCGCAATCGCGGGCATCGCCCTCCAGCTGGCCCACCTTATCGCCGGGGAAACCGAGCATGATACCGATGCGCTGGGTCACCGGCTGCATTTCGGGCTCAATCTGCTTGCCGCCGATGGTGAGCTTCACCCCGCTGAACGAAACCGTGGAGCCGATAACGGCAGATTCACTGGGTTCGACATCCAGCCAGAGGTTGTTTTCGCCGCCCTCAAGCCCCTTGGTGGATTTGATGACCACCTTGCCGCTCCCGGAGGGGGTGGCAGAGCCGTATTCCACGCTGTTCTTGAAATCCATGCCATTAGCGCTGCCGCTGCGCAGAGTCACCTTCGCCACCTGGGCGGGGTCATCCACGGTCAGCTCCACGCGCTCCATCACCTTGGCGTCTTCCTCACCCTCGGTCTGAATGCTGATTTTCACAGCGGGGTTGAACGTGGCACGCTTCATGAGCGGCCACACGCCAGGGTTGTGCACACTCACATCGCCCAGCTTCATCTTGCCCATCATGAGGCTCAGGTCATCAATCAGCACGCCTGATTTATCGGGCGTATCAGCTACCATGCGCAGTTCCTTAGTGCCCTTGGGCAGGGTAATGTCAATCTTATGATTAAAGCCGCCATGGCCCAGGCCTTTCAGCTCCTTGAGCTGCTGCTCACCGCTGCCGGTCACCGCCACCAGCTTCACGCTGAACGGGTCCTTCTTGGTCCAGCGCTCCAGCCAGAACGTGCAACGGGTGTCCTTTTCCATCGGGCTGGCCAGCTTGATGCTCACCTGCTTCCCGGCACCACCTGCAATGCGCAGCGACTGGGAACCCGTGCGCGCTTTCTTGTAAATCTCTGCTGCGCCGGCATCTGCGCTCAGCGAGCCATACTCCAGAGCACCGCTGGTGATGCCACCGGCCGGCAGACTTTCAAAACTTTCGACGCCCCAGGCCAGCCCACAGGCCAGCAGAGCATATAAGGATTTTCTGAACATGCTGGTACTATACCCTAAATTCACCCCGCAGGCAAGCATTCAATGGAAATTAAGGCACGAATTTCGCGTGTCCCAAAGATTCATCAGGGCTGCTTTCAAATTCTTGTAGCACAGCTAATTGACAATACGCTGCTGTAATTTATCGGCGAGCAAAGCGAGCGGAATTCTTAGCCCACGGTAGTGGGCGACAGATGTTAGGCAGGTGCAAGCGTGCGTTAGCACGCGCAGCGCCTGCTTCCTCAAAAAAAATAACAGGAACCCGTGGAACGGGTGACAGAATGCGACGTTTTATGTTGATGCTTAGCTTTCCCGTCTCCGGGCTCACGCCCTACGCCGTGGCAGGCTGCCACCCACTCACTGTGTTCGGGGTTCTGGTCATTTTTTTGTTTGACCAGGGGTTCCGCGACTCCGTCGCTCCACCCCTGTCTAACTTCTTACGCCCACTACCGTGGGCTAAGAATTCCGCTCGTTTTGCTCGCCGCTAAACAATCTTCGCAACTTTGGGACAGATGTGGGCTCTAATCCCATGCAGAACGAACTTCACGAAAGAACCAGCAGCTCCCGGAGCTGGGCGGCCAGCTGCCCGGCAGGCATCCTCACCATCTCATCCTCCGTAAGCCCGCTTTTCTGGCGCCAGCGCACAATGCGGCTAAGCAGCTGAAGGTGCCATTCCGGGCATTCTTCCGGCACCACCACCAGAAACACCAGGCGCACCGGGCTTCCCTGCCAGTCCACCCCTGCGGTGCTGCGGGCCAGGTACACCGCAGGCTGCGGAATCTCAAACACACGGGCATGCGGAATGGCCAGCCCGTAACCGAGGTAGGTGCTTTCCTGCGCCTCGCGGTCCAGCGCGGTATTGACCAGAGTGCGCTTGCGCCAGCCAGTCAGGCCGGCCAGCTCACCCGCCAGCAGGCGCACCATCTCCACGTGGCTCTCACCCTGCGGAAGTTCTTCCCCGCGCACCCAGACCAGCGTTTCATTACTAAGCTCTTCCGCATCAAACATGATGCCCCAGAATATACCCGCCTTGCGGCGATTGCAAGCCCGCAGTGTGACAATCACTTGTCATCCCGGGCGGAAAAATAGTCATCCGACTCCGGCAACCCGGCCAGCACCGCCGCACGGGAGGCTGCAAACCCGCTCTGCAGCAGCACGGCGCAAGCTTCCTCCCCCGGCGCCATGCAACACGTGGCCGATTCATTCACATGGTATGGCAGCACACCATCCTCCAAGGCATCTTCCAGCGCCATTTCCACGCCGCGGGGGTCTGCCACGCTGCGCGGAAGCGCCACCAGCAGGGTGTGCCGCGGGCCCTTGCCCTCCCCCCGCACATCCACCTGGCTGCGCAGACGGCCCAGCCAGGCCAAATCCCCCACCGGGCCAGTGCCGTAGCCCAGCGAAGCAAAGCGGTCTCCCGGGGCAGCACCACGCGGGCGGATGGCATCGTACAAGTGGTCATAATACTCACCCCCGATATAAAAATACTGCTGGCCGCAAGCCAGAGCCTGCGCCACCGCCTGCACCTGCGCAGGCAAATCTGCCACACCGCCGCAGAGGTAGGCGTGCGGCACCAGATCCTCATCTGCCCAGTCGAGCCATTCAGCCAGCTCTGCCGCCAGGCGCTGTTCATGGCTGGCAGAGCCACCAAAGAACGCATAAGGCAACAGAATGCTGCCGGGCTTGCGCAGGCAGATTTTTTCCAGATACGCCAGCACATCCATGGCAGCACCAGCGCCCGTACCCCCGGTGGCAGAGAAAAACACGTGCACCTCCAGCTGCAAATCACCCTCTGTCAGCGGTTTGAGCAGCCGCTGCACCGCCGGCCAGCTCTGCAGCAGCAGGGCGCGCCCGTAGCGCCGCATGCCCCCTGCCCCATTCAGCGCCGCCAGTGCCTGCTCCACCTCATACACCGGCACCTGCAACCGCTCCGCCAGCTGCCAGCGCATACCGCCCACGCAATCCTTCAGCTCCGGATTCTGCTCCATTTCGTTCAGCGAACGGGCTTCTTCCTTGATATTTAGAAAGGGGATATCATCTGCCCATTGCTGCCACTCGGGCGAGCTGGCCACATCATCCGCCGCATCCAGGTACAGACACACCACCTCATCACCCGCCGGGGGCATGCCGCTTGCCGCCACTGCGCGCCGCCAGGCCTGCAATACCTGACCACCTACCCCGCCAAGTCCGATGAGAAGTGTTCGTTTTTTCATATCTGCCAGAAGTAAAATATCTTACCTGCCAGTATAACATGCCTCTGCGCAACGTCAACCAAATTTTGAGCCCCTGTACATGTGTCCCAAAGATTGCATAACAGGTTAAAGTATCAGTTCTAATTTGAAAGAAGCCCCCCCAGCTGACGAAAAACGAAATTGTAATTTACCGGCGAGCATCGCGAGCGGAATTCGTAGCCCACGGTAGTGGGCGTAAGAGGTTAGACAGGGGTGGATCGACGGAGTCGCGGAACCCCTGGTCAAACAAAAAAATGACCAGAACCCCGAACGCAGTGAGTGGGTGACAGAAACCTGCCGACAA
>JAFZGH010000112.1 GCA_017555465.1 Akkermansia sp.
GACCAGACCAAGCCCCCGGCAGCCTATACCGAAGCCACCCTGCTCACCGCCATGGAAACCGCCGGCAAGCTGGTGGAGGATGAAGACCTGGCCGATGCCATGAAAGAGCGCGGCCTTGGTACCCCCGCCACCCGTGCCGCCATCATCGAAGGCCTCATCACCCAGGAATACATTGCCCGCGAAGGCAAGGAACTCATCGCCACCCGCCGCGGCATGGACCTCATCGACCTGCTGGGCAAAATCGGTCTGAGCACCCTCTCCAGCCCGGAACTCACCGGCGAGTGGGAATACCGCCTCAAGCAAATGGAAAGCGGGCACCTCGACCGTGCAACCTTCATGAAGGATATCCGCACCTACACCACAGACATCGTGGAAGCCGTGCGTGATTACATGCAGAATGGAAAGAACCCGGATTTAGAGCTCACCTGCCCGGCCTGCGGAGCAAAGGGGCTCAGCAGCCGTGTGGATTCCATCTCCTGCAACAGCTGCAAGTTCCGCATCCGCCGCGTGCATGCAGGGCTCACCCTCACCGATGACCAGCTCTGCGAGCTCATCAGCCAGGGTTCCCTGCCCGTCATGGACGGGTTCCGCTCCAAGTTCGGCAAGCCTTTCAAGGCCGGTCTGCGCCTGGTTGCTCCGCAGACCGCCCGCAGCATCTGGAAAGCCGAGTTCTACTTCGATTCCGACCGCAGCGAAAGCAAGCAGGAAGAGACACCCACGCAACTCGCCGGCACCGTGCTGGTGAAAGACCAAGGCGACCTGCAGCTGCAGGTGAATGACAAGCAGTGGAGTGTGCCGGAATACACCCAGGCCGGAGGACGCAAAGGGTTCACCATGTCCCGCAACATTCTGGGCATGGAAATCAGCGAGGAGGTACTACGCCAGGTGCTCGCCATCGGTAAGAGCGACTTGATTACAGGCTTCATCTCCCAGCGCACCAACCGCGCCTTTGATGCCTACCTCGTACTGGACGAAAAGAAGGGCAATGTGGGCTTTGAATTCCCGCCCCGCGAAGTCCGCCAGAAAGGTACTAGGGAAAAGGCCGACAAAAAATTCACCGCAGCCTCTGCCGCCGCCGAGGACCTGAGCAAGGGAACAAAGCACGGCATCATCAAGGTGAAAGGCAAGGGCGAACACGAGCTGGTGGAAACCGAATCAGCCTGGCATGTGGATGGCCTCACCTATGGCAAAACCCGTAAGCCGCTGGTTATTCCACACAGCATGTGCGATATCAACCTGGATGCCGCCACCGTCACGCAGCTTCTCAGCAAGGGCAAGACCGAACTCATCAAGGACTTCACCAGCCACAAGAGCGGCAAGAAGTTTGATGCCTACCTCGTGTTCAATGCATCCACCGGGCGCGTCTCCTACGAGTTCCCCCCGCGCAAGTAACCTACCGCCATGGGTGTGGTAAGCAAGATACTCAGCTACTTTGATATCTTCACCACGGGCATTCTCATCAGCCTGGGGCTGGGGATTCTCATCCCCTGCCATGGCGCTGGTGCAGTCTGCTTCGACTGGATAACGAATGCAGCCATCGTTCTGCTTTTCTTTCTGTACGGGGTCAAGCTTTCCCGCAAATCCGTGGTGGACGGCCTGCTCAACTGGCGTCTGCAGAGCATGGTCTTTGCCTTCACCTTCGTATTTTTCCCGGTAGTCATACCCCTGCTCCGGCCACTGCTGGAGCCATTGACAGGCGGGGCTCTATTCATGGGGCTGGTGTATGTAGCCTGCCTGCCCAGCACAGTGCAGAGCAGCATCGCCTTCACCTCCGTGGCAGGAGGCAACGTGCCCGCAGCTGTATGCTCGGCCTCGGTTTCCAGCCTGCTGGGTGTGTTCCTCACCCCTTTTCTTGTGAGCCTGCTCTTTGCCACAGATGGCAGCGGCGCCCAGGTGGGGGTGGATACCGTACTGAAAATCTGCTACCAGATTCTACTGCCATTCATCGCCGGCCAACTCAGCCAGCCCCTGCTGCGCAAATGGGTGCTGGGGCATAAAACACTCATCGGCTGGAATGATAAGGCCACCATCTGGCTGGTTGTCTACACGGCCTTTTCCCATGCAACCAGCGGCGGCTACTGGGACAAGTTGCAGGCCGTCCAGCTAGGTGGCCTGGTAGTGGCCTGTCTCATCATCCTCTGCCTCACCTTTGCCGCAACCTGGTATAGCAGCAGACTGCTTGGCTTCAAGCGGGAAGACTGCATCACCATTGTCTTCTGCGGTTCTAAAAAGAGCCTGGCGGTGGGCGCGCCCATGATGATGGCTATTTTCGGCACGCTGGATAACAATCTCCTCCTCCCCCTCATGGTATTCCACCAGGTGCAGCTCATGCTCTGTGCCCACCTGGCCCGCATCTGGAGCAAAGGAAGCGGCGATACCGGGGGCTACTAAGCCAACATAAATTACTACTATGGAAACAACTGAAGAGTTTATACGCTGGGGCGCCGGCCACTGGGGCGCAGTCATAGCCACCGCCATCGTTACGCTGGCCATCATCGGCGGAGGCCGTCGCGGCTCTCTGGAGGCGCGACAGAAAATCTGCCGGGCACTTGCGGTCGTGGTGGGGCTTATCTACGTGGCAGATTCCGCATTCATCACCCTCTCCCAGTACCATGGCAGCTGGGAACAGAACCTGCCTTTCCACTACTGCAGCATGATGCTGCTGGTAGCCACCTTTGCCCTGTGGACCCGCAACCGAACCGCCTGCTGGGTGCTGTATTTCGGAGCACTCACCGCGTGTCTGCAAGGGCTCATCACCCCGGCACTGGACGCAGATTTCCCGACGCCGCGATTCTTCCTCTTCTTCTGCCTGCATGGCATACTGATGCCAGCAGCCCTGGCGGTTCCCCTGCTGCTGGGAATGCGCGCACGCCTGCGCGATGTAGGCATCAGCCTGCTGCTCATGGATGCGTACCTGCTGTGCATCCACCCGGTGAACCTGCTGCTGGGCACCAACTACGGATTCACCATGGAAAGCCCGGTGCCGGGCTGCATACTGGATTATGCCGGTCCTGCGCCCTGGTACTACCTGTTACTGCAGATTCCGGCCTTTGCCCTGTTCAGTCTGCTGCGCCTGCCAGTCCGGGCCAGACAAATTTAAGCGCCCAAAAGCCGTAGAATCGTCTCGCGGGCAGCGTCATCTTTCACCTCGCGGGCATGAGCAGCGGCATTCAGCCCCTCTTCATCCACGGCATCGGCATCTGCCCCGGCAGTCAGCAGCTGCTGCACCAGTCCATCAAAACCAGACCATGCCGCTACCATGAGAGGAGTGATTCCTGAATCACTTCGAGCATCGACAAGAGCCTTGTTTTCCATCAACAAGGAAACAATGGCAGGTTGATTATTGCGAACAGCAAAATGCAGGGCAGTCTCCCCCTCTTCATTAACCGCATTAACCTGAGCATTGTGCATAAGCAGCACCTTGGCCACCTCCAGATGCCCCTCGCCAGCAGCAGTCATGAGGGCTGTCACCCCCTCGGCTGAGGCAGCCTCCACGCAAGCCCCCTGCTCCACCATGCGCTGCACGGCCAGAGCATCGCCCACGCGCGACCACTCAGCCAGCAGAGCCGTTTCCTCCGGGGCCAGCGCCGCCTGAGAAGGCATATACGGAGCCAGAGCCACGGCAGCTATCACCCCCAGAGCAGCCACCGTCCCCCCCAGAATAGGAATATATCGCATCTTTTTCATACTCAGGAGAGAGAGCTCAACACGTTTTTCAGAATAGCGAGACCTTCAGCCAGCGTTTCCTCCGGCACATTAAGGGCGGGAATCAGACGCAGCGTATCAGGTCCGGCCGGGCAGGCCAGCAGCCCCGCCTCGCGGCAAAGCGTATTCACATACCCGGCAGGAGTCTGCCCCGCCGGCACAGCAAAGGAATCCTTGCGCAGCCCCACACCGCGAAGCAGCCCAAGACCGCGCACCGTTTCCACGCAGGGGAGGTTCCAACCTTCCACGGTTGTCTTAATCTGCTCACCAAGGCGGGCGGCGCGTTCAACGAGCCCCTGCTCCAGCACCTCGGAGACCACGGCCAGAGCCGTGGCACAGGCAAGCGGCGTGCCGCCGAAAGTCGAGCCGTGAGAACCGGGGCTCATAATGGAGGAAAGCGGTGTTCCCTCGGCATCAATGGCGCGGTTGCTCACCCAGAAGCAGCCAATGGGGAAACCACCGCCGATACCCTTGGCACAGGACACGAGATCAGGCTGCAGCTCCGGGCAGATAGCTTTCCAGCCCATAGTTGCGCCGCAGCGGCCCACGCCGCACTGCACCTCGTCAATCATGAGCATCAGGTCATGCTCCTTGCACAGCTGGGCCACCCCGCGCAGGAACTCCGGAGTAGCGGGATTCACGCCACCTTCGCCCTGCACTGCCTCCAGCATAATGCCGCAGGTCTGCGGAGACACAGCAGCGCGCAGTGACTCCAGGTCATTGAAATCCACATACTTGAACCCGGTCAGTAGCGGGTCGAACTCCACCTGCACCTTTTCCTGACCAGTGGCAGCCAGCGTACCCAGGGTGCGGCCGTGGAAACTCTTATTGAACGTAATCACCTCATAACGGGCAGAACCATCTGCCGCCGGACGACGATGTCCGAAACGGCGGGCGGTCTTGATGATGCCCTCGTTGCCCTCTGCTCCGGAATTGCAGAAGAACACACGACCGGGAATACCGATGAGCTTCTCCACCACCACCTCGGCCAGTTTTGCCTGCCCGGGGATTCCATAAAGATTCGAACAATGCATCAGCGTATTGGCCTGCTCGGTGAGTGCCTTCACTACAGCCGGGTGGCAATGGCCCAGCGAACAGGTGGCAATACCAGCGCAGAAATCCACATAACGGCGCCCCTCCGTATCATACAGGTAAGAACCCTCACCACGCGCAGCATCCAGCGGAGCGCGCCCATACGTCGGCAATACATACTGTTCGTTCATATCAGGCACAAATCTACACCCACCGCGCGCGTTTGTCAATCATTTCACGTGGTACGGACTGGCATACACGCCACCTACTTCTTCGGCTGCTGGGGCTTGGGTGCAGGGCGCAGCTCCGGCATGTGAAGCTCCGCCGTCTGCTGCACCGCCGGACGGAAGGGCGACATGGTCGTTTTTTCCAGCAGGCGCTGCATCAGCAGGCGGCCATAACGTTCATCCTTGTTCACAAAAGCCAGGTTCGCCTGCAACAACTCCGCACGCACCCGGTTGCGTTCATCCTGGGCGCGGCGTCCCACCTGACCAAAGGCCTCTATTGCCGCCGGGTAATCCTTCAATTCCGCATAATGCCAGGCCAGCATCTCCTGCAACTGGGGAAACGCAGCATGCCCCATGCGCTGCTGCACCACCTGGGTCATACCGGCACGATTGCCCCCCGTGGCAGCCATCATCTGCCGCCACTGCACAAAGACATTATCAGCGGGGCCGGCATTGCGGGACATCGCCTCAAACGGACGGTACAGAGGATCACCCAGAATCGTCCCCTGCCAGGAAAGCCAGGGAGTGGCCATGAGGCCTGCTTCTGCCACGGTATATCCCTTCAGCAGGCGGTCATAAAAAATATCCAGCCGCAACGTACCCGCCAGCAAAGGCTCGAACACATTACCGGAAGTCACCACTGCCCCGCGCTGCAAAAAAGCCCCCACCCAGGTATTCGGACTTTTAACCGATGTACCGCTGAATGAATGCAGGTGCATGGCCACCGCGCCGGGCGCAAAGGAAAAACCTGCATGGTGTTTCGTGCTGAACGGCCCCTGCGGATGCTGCGTATACCAGCCGAAATACACCGCCGTATCCTGCATCAGAGGAAATGCCGGTGGCAATAATTTCTGCGATTCCTCATGAAAAAGCGGCATGCCATGTTCGCGGGCCTTCCGGGCAATATCCGTGAACCACTTATCCCCCTCTTTATAAGGGCCTCCCTGGTCCACCACAGCCCAGCCCCAGAGTCCGCCACGGCGTTCCACCTCGGCAGGGTACTGAATCATGCGGCGGATAGAAGCGTCATCCGGGCCATCAATACGAGTCACTGCCAGCACCTGCGGCTTGGTATGCTCCAACTTACCGGATTTATTGAAATACGGGTTCATCAACGGCCCCATGAGCATGTAATTCGCCCCAAGGAGCATGAGTTCCGAATCCACGGATGCGCAGTTCTGCGTCTGGTTAGTCGGTTTCTTGCCAGGCTCAGCATCCTCTTTGATACGCAGAGGCAAATCCGGCATGAGCACCATAGCCCGCACCGGCTTCAATCCTTTACCGGGCGCAGTGGGCAGATTCCAATCCCGCTGCTCTGCCTGCACCAGCAACGCAAAGCGGATTTTCTCGTTGAATACCTGCCGGGAAATGGTTTCGCCTTTCAGCCCGGTCAAGCCGAGGCAATTCGCATACGGAACAGCGCGCTTATTACAATACGCACGGGCGCACTGCTCGCTGCGCAGCGAATCGGCATTATACACCACCACCACCTGGTCCGGCAGCAGAGCAGATGCAACCGAACACCCCAGAACCAGAGTGAGCAGCAAGCGAAACATGGTCCGTCAGCGTTTGCGGAAAAGCCCGCTGAAAGCACCAAATCCCTTGGGCATCTTCGGTCTGGCAGCGCCACCACCCATCAGGGCAGAAAGGTCGGGCATCTGGCTCATATCCGGCATGCCGCCCTGCCCCATGAGCGAGCTCATATCCGGCATACCGCCGCCCTGGCCGTTCATCATGGCACTCATATCGGGCATACCGCCCTTGGCACCCTTCATGAGACTCTTCATCATGCCGCCCATCTTGCCCTTGCCGCCCATCATCTCCTTCATTTCCTTGAAGTTCTTGATGAAGCGGTTCACTTCAATCTCCGACACACCGGAGCCCTTGGCAATACGGCGGCGGCGGCTCGGAATGAGCAGCTTGTAGTTGGCTCGCTCTGCCGGGGTCATGGAAAGCACGATGGCCTCCATACGCTTCATGCGCTTCGGGTCCATGGCGCCCTCCGGCAGCTGCTTCTTAATCTTGCTGAAACCAGGCAGCAGGCCCAGCAACCCCTCCAGCGGGCCCAGGCTCTGCATCATCTTCATCTGGCTGAGGAAATCATTGAAATTGAACTCACCGCTCATCATGCGGGTCATGGAGTTCATGGCAGATTCCTGGTCAATCTTCTCGGCAGCTTTTTCCACCAGGCCCACGATATCGCCCATGCCCAGGATGCGGTCGGCCATGCGCTGCGGCACAAACGGGCCGAACATATCGAGCTTCTCGCCCTCGCCCATGTACTTGATGGGCTTGCCGGTGATGGCGCGCATGGAAAGCGCTGCACCACCGCGGGCATCGCCATCCAGCTTGGTGAGGATGATACCCGTGAGCCCCACAGCCTGGTCGAACGCCTGAGCCACACGCACCGCCTGCTGACCTGTGGCTGCATCGGCCACCAGCAGGGATTCCTGCGCATTCAGGAACTTAGCCAGCTTCTTCAGCTCAGCCACCAGCTCCTCGTCCACCTCCTGGCGGCCGGCGGTATCAAAGATAATCACATCGTGCTCCTGCCCGGCAGCCCACTTGAGGGCATCCTTTGCCACACGAATCACATCCTTCTCCGAAGCAGAGGGTGTATACACCGGCACCTCAATCTGCCCGGCCAGAGTGGCCAGCTGGTCGATTGCCGCAGGGCGGATAAGGTCGCAGGCCACCAGCAGCGGCTTGTGCCCCTCCATCTTCAGGCGGCGTGCCAGCTTGGCGCTCGTGGTCGTCTTACCTGCACCATTCAGACCCACCACCAGAATACGGGCGGGGGCGGGTTCCAGCTGCAGCGGGGCGGCATCACCACCCAGCAGTTCGGCCAACTGGTCGCGGAAAATCTTGACAATCTGCTCACCCGGCTTCACCGACTTGAGCACCTTTTCGCCCATGGCCTCCTCCTTCACATGCGCAATGAACTCACGCGCCACGCTGTACTCCACATCTGCATCCAGCAGCGCCATGCGCACATCGCGCAGGGCATCCTTGATATTGGACTCAGTTATCTTACTGAGCCCGCGCATTTTGCGGAAAGCGTCATCGAGCTTGTCGGAAAGAAGGGAAAACATGCCTGCGGTATAGCAGAATACACGCGTAGTGTCAAGCAACCACGCCGTCAGCACATGGGATTTAACGCAACACGCCCGCCAGATGCGGCAGGATATCCACATCTGCCGGAAGCCAGGGAACGCTGTGCAGCGCTGCGGCGTTCAGCCAGCGGGCTTCTGTGTGCTCATGCAGCTGCATTTTGCCGCCCTCAATTCGGCAGAGATAGCAGCGCATGCTCAGGTGAAAAGCCGGGTAATCCCACTCCACCGTGTGCAACAGATCCCCCACCTGCACCTGCAGGCCCAGTTCCTCGGCAATTTCACGAGCCACGGCTGCCTGCGGGGCTTCGCCCGGCTCAATCTTGCCGCCGGGAAACTCCCAGCCGCCGCCGTGCTTGTGCTTCGGGCACTTCACCGCCAGCACCTCGCCCGCCTCATTCAGAATGAGGGCGGCCACTACTTCCACGACTCTGGATACCGGGTTCACGCGCGGGATGATAGCATAACCGGAAGCCCGATGCAAACCGATACTGACACAGCGGGGCGCTTTTCTAGCTTGCAACGGTGGGGGAAAAGCGTAGAATAGCCGCATTAGCACGAATTTACCATGAGCGCACTCGAATTCATCCGCAAAAACTCGCTTCTCGTA
>JAFZGH010000113.1 GCA_017555465.1 Akkermansia sp.
ATCAACGCCAAATCATACCTGAACCCCAGAGACAACACCGGGTGGACTCCGCTGCTGCATTCGGCCGGCAGCGGCCAGACCGCCATGGTGCAACTACTGCTCACCGCAGGGGCAGATAAGGAAGCGCGCATGAAGGAAGGCGGCACGCCGCTGCTCATGGCTGCCGCTCGCGGATACGCAGATACCGTCAAAGTCCTCATTGACGCAGGAGCCGCCCCCAACACCCGCAGCTATGCCGGCGAAAGCGCCCTGCACTTTGCCGCAGCTCATGGCGATGTGGAAATTGTCCAGATGCTGCTGGCAGCTGATGCCGACATGGAAACGCGCCTGCGCACGGGCGAAACGCCCTTGCTTGTAGCCGCGGCCAAGGGGCACGACGATGTCGTAGCAGCCCTGCTGGCAGCGGGCGCCAACAAAGAAGCCACCATGCCCACGGGAGACACGGCGCTGATGACCGCCGCTTTCAATGGGCACGAGGATGTGGTGCGGGTTCTGCTGGACGCAAAGGTCAATGCCGAAGCGAAGGACAAACAGGGCAACACGGCACTGGACTACGCCCGCGCCCAGGGCAATGCCGACATCATGGCCATGCTGCCCGGCGGCAAAATCGTGGTAAACAACGGCGCTGAACAAGCCCGCGATATTCTGGATGCTGCAGCCAACGGTGACACCGCCCACATTCTGGCCTTCCTGAAAGACAATCCGAAGTGCATCAACAACACAGACGGAGACGGCGCCACCCCGCTCATATATGCCGCCGCCAATGGCCACGTTGAAGCACTGCAGGCACTTCTACTCAACAAAGCTGATATCGAGGCAAAGGACAAGGACGGCCTCACCGCCCTTTCCCACGCAGCTATGGAAGGCGAAGTAGACACTCTCAAAGCCCTCATTGCCGCAGGCGCTAAAATCGAAACCCGCAGCCGCCGCTGGCGCACCCCGCTTTCCCACGCGGCAGAAGCCGGCAAGGCTGAAACCGTGAAAGTGCTGCTGGAAGCCGGCGCCCGCAAGGAGACCCCCAGCAAAGACAAGGAGACGGCCCTCACCTACGCCGTCATGAGTGAGGACAAGAAGACCGTGGACACCCTGCTGGCCGCAGGTGCCCAGCGCGACCCCAGAACCAACGTAGGGTGGACTCCGCTGATTGTGGCAGCCATCAACGGGCACACCTCCATTGTCAAGTCCCTGCTGGCGGCAGGGGCAGACATCAACGCCAAGGACGAGGACGACTGGACACCCTTGATGCAGGCAGCCCACAATGGGCACACCGAAACCGTCAAAACCCTGCTGAAAGCCGGTGCTGCCGGCGCTGAGGAAGCCGCCAAGGTTACCTCCTCCCCGGATGTGCTTAAATTACTCCAGACACCCGCCACTCCCCGATAATGAAAAGACATCTGCGGACATCCCTCCTCTCCCTGCTGCTGTGCACTTCCTGCATAGTTCAGCCCTCGGTGAGCAACATATCCGAGATGGAAGAAGCAGAAAACGCCCCCATTCCCACGCTCGTGGGCAAATCTTCCTCAACCAGGTGGTTCTGGCTCTGGCACACAGGAGATGACTCCGTGGAGCTTGCTCAGAAAAACGGCGGCATCACAAACATCAGCTCCATCACCAGGACAAGCAACCGTTATTTCGGCATTGTGGTGCAGAACATCACAACCGTACGTGGAGAATAACTCTCTACCTGATTTCGGCCAATTTAGCCTCCGGTTCAGCAAGTCTGAACCGGAGGTTTTGGTTTCTCTGTAAAAAAAATCACAAAAAAATCACTGTCAGGGATTGACCTTGACCAAAGATATGGTATCATGTCATTCACGTATGCATGCCGACCTTGAAAAATTAGTATCTGCTGGCAAAATTCCGGCCGACTTTGCGGCCCGACTCGACCAGTTCGCCCCCGGTAAATATGTAATGCACCAGGACCTGGGTGTGGGCAAAGTTGCCGCATGGTCACTGGCTAAAAGCAAAATCAAGATTGATTTCGAAAAAGGAAACGAAGGCAAAATCCTGGGTCTCAAGCTCGCTTTCAATCAACTGACCCCGATTCCCGCCGGGCATTTCCTCATCACTTGCTTCGATGACCCCGCAGGTTGCCAGAAGCAGGCAAACGACAAGGACACCATGCTTGACTTTGTTCGCATGGTCCTGACCAGCAACATCTCTCTTCGCGAAGGCATCAACGATGTGCTGCCCATGCAGCCCGAAGACCTGGAAAAATTCCTCAGCGACCGCGTCATCCCCGCAGCAGACTGGAAGAACTGGTGGGAAAAGGCACGCGTTGCCATGAGAGACAACCCCAGTTTCCGCCTGCCGACCAAGCGCGGCGAAGCCATCGTGCTGCGCTCTGCCACCTCAGCCGCCGAAGCCCTGCTGGCAGACTACACTGACGCTACCTCGCTGGAATCCTGCGTACGCATTCTGGATCAGGCACGCCTGGAAGTTCTCAAGGGCGAGTTTGAACTGGTGGCCAAGCTCGTGAAAGCCATGGAGGAAGATATCGCCCGCGGCTTCACCGAACCCCAGCACGTGCTGGAACTCATCATCATCCGTGACGATGTGCTGGAAGCCGTCGCCACCACCGATGAAGACAAGGCCGCCATGGATGCCGCCATGACCGCCGTCGGCGTGGAGAGCATCACGACCATGGCCGAAAAACTCAAGGGCATCACTTCCGAGGAACTCGTCGGCTACATCGGCGAACTTTCTGCTGCCCGCCAGCAGGAGGTATACGAAGCCCTGCCCGAAGCCATGGGCGACAGCTGGCTGCCCTACGCCACAAACATCTTCCTGTTCGGTGGAGCCAAAGTGACCGCCCCTGCTGCCGACTTCATCATTGCCAAGGGAGCTAAAGAGCAGCTCTTCAACGATATTGCCAACGGCATCTCCCGCCAGAGCCTCAGCCCCGAAGTACTCATCTGGATTTGCAAGGAACGCAAAGGACTCGCAGCCGAAGTGGTGAACAAGAATCTCATGCCCCTGGGTGCTGCCATCATGAGCGCCATCGAACGCGACAGCTCCGAGGGTGGTCCCAACCGGGCTCTGCGTCTGCGCAACCTGCTGCTGGACGACAAGGACCTGGCTCCTGACCTGGTAGGCGGTCTCTCTGAACTGGAAGCCCGCCCGTTCGCCAAGGCTCTGTACGATTCCTCCGTGCTGCCCGACCTTGACCGCAACCTGCTGCTGGCCAACATGATGAAGGTGCACCCCTCACTGCAGGAGATTGCCCTGACCCGCCGCGGCGGTAAGGAAAAGCAGACCATGTTTGTTTCCCTGCGCTCCTATGCAGCCCGCAAGGCCGAACTCGAGGATATCATCAATGTTCGCCTGCCCAAGAATAAGCATGACCTGGAAATCACCCGCGCCGAAGGCGACCTCCGCGAAAATGGCGGTTACCAGGACGCCAAGGCCACGCAGCGCGTACTGCTGCGCCGCAGCGAAGAGCTTTCCCGCCTGCTCGCCCAGGCAGACCCGACCGACTTCAGCAATGTGGACTGCAGCGTGACGGGCATGGGCACACAGGTGACCTTCTCTGCCCCGAAGGGCCGCACTGTTGTGTACACCATTCTGGGTGCATGGGACTCCGTGCCGGAGGAGAACATTGTGGCTTACAGTTCCAAGCTGGGCGCCAAGCTGCTTGGACACTCCGTGGGCGACAAGCTGCGTCTGCCGCTTGAAATGGGCGGCACTCCGGTGATGATGACCATCAAGTCCATCGCCCCTGCTCCGAAAGAACTTATCTTCCCGGATTCCGAGGAAGAACTGGCCTGATAACGCCGTACCCTAATCCTCATTACAGACCCGCAGCTCCGTTCAGGAGTTGCGGGTTTCCTGCTGTCTGGGAGACAGCTCCAGCGCATCAGCCCTGGAAAACCCGAACACCGGGGCCAGCAGACGCGCCGATGGAGAAGACAGTGCAGCATTATACTCCATAGCGGCATGATTAAACAACGCAGCCATCTGGTCCTGCCGGCTCAAAGAAACCGCCATGGAACTGCAGAAGTGCTGCAGTGGCTCATATGTATCCGGGGTATCCTCCACCAACTGCACAGATTGAGCCACCTTTCGGCGCAGAATCAACTCTGCGCCTCCCATCATGCCATGAGCCCCACCCCAACGCGGCTCCAGCGCCAGCGCAAGAGAGCGCTCAGAATCCTCCACCATACGGCGCAAATCCCGGAGTAAAGTCTCTTCTCGAGGCATTGCAGCCGAAAACACGGCCAGAAAATCATTCAGACATTCATTGCGATAGTGCGTAGCCCGCCGCCACTGCCCCCAGCAGTTACACACAACCCCACGCAAGTGCTCCAGGTTGTTATACACTCCCACCATCCACGCCAGCAACGCCACCAGCAAGGCAAATGATACTAGATATGCCATGCGGTAAAGTTTACTCAACCGCATGTTCTATAGCGAGCAGTTAGTTCAAATTATTAGAGGAGTATACCGATTCCCGGAGAAGAAGCGCGCGTCTCAGTTCATCCACATCATGCACTCGGTGGATATCGGCTCCGCATTCTGCCGCCTGCAGGCTCATCACCACAGTAGGCAGAGCCGACCGGCGGGCAAATTCTGCATCACCCCACAGCGCCCCCAGAAAGCGTTTACGGGAAAGAGCCATCAGCAGGGGGCAATCCTGCACGCGCAACGATTCCAATCCGCGAATCAGCGCCAGATTATGCTCCACATTCTTGCCAAATCCGATACCCGGATCCAGGCAAATACGCTCAGGCGCAATACCAGCCGCCTGAGCCTGAGCCACGCGAGCCTCAAAAAAAGAGCGGACTTCAGCCACCACATCATCATAATGAGGCGACAACTGCATCGTCTGCGGCGTACCCTGCATATGCATCAACACCACACCACAGGGAAATTCTGCACAAACAGCCCGCATTTCCGGGTCAGCCAGCCCGGTGATATCATTCACCACATCTGCTCCAGCATGCAGCGCAGCCCGTGCCACAGCAGCATGCCGCGTGTCAATGGAAATCCTCAGCTCCGGCATTTCGGCGCGCAACGCAATGATTACCGGCAGAACGCGGCGTTCCTCCTCTGCTGCATCCACCTCCGCAGCCCCAGGACGCGTTGATTCACCGCCTATGTCAACAATATCCGCACCTGCAGCCACGAGCTTGCGGGCATGCGCCACCGCAGACTCGACCCCGGTGTGCATACCGCCATCCGAAAAAGAATCCGGGGTCACATTCAGAATCCCCATCACCGCACCTCCGCGCGGAAGTTGCCAACACTCCCGTGCCAACCGCCAGCTGCGACCTGAAAGCGGTATCATTATTCCAGAATATCGTGGTGAGAGACCGCATTCTGCGGTTTCGACGCCAGATCCAGCGCACGATCAGCCACACGCGACGGACTGTCATCGAATCGATAAGCCAGGCAATCCGGGCAGGTAGGGGACTCTTTATCCACAATAGCTCCGCAAACCACGCAAAGCTTGTAATTGGTGGGGTCATTCACCACAGTGGTGGCAATTTCCTTATAATCCTGGCGCATATTGCAGAGGAAAGACAGGCGGAGCACCGGCTTGCTACCGATACTCCGCCATGCTCAAAAACGGAAAACCTGAAAAGGAACTCAGGCGATAGAGGCCAGGGCCTTCGCAGCCTTGCTCTTGTAGTTAGCGGCGCGGTTGGCCGGCACGGTGCCCTTCTTGGCAGCCTTGTCGATGGCGGAAGCGAAGTTGTTGTATGCAACAGCGGCAGCAGCGGCGTCCTTAGTCTCCACAGCTTCGGCTACCTTCTTGCGAAGGGTGCGAACGCGGGACATGATGGAACGATTGATAGCGGTGCGCTTGATCGTCTGGCGGATGCGCTTCTTAGCGGACTGAGTGTGAGCCATAATTCAGATGAAAAGTAATTTGGTTTTTCGTTTTGGTGGGGAGAGTTTACTCACTTCCGACAAAATGTCAAGCGAATTGCGGTGAAATGGCATATTTTTTCTTCAGGCTGGTGTAAAACGCCTCATGCGCGACAGGATTAGAGCTTGCAACAAGGCCTCACGACATGGTAGTATAAGTGCGCATGAAACGCTTAGGCTCCATCTCCAGTATCTGCTCCGCCATGCTGCTGAGCGCCTGCTCGGTATCCCCCCTGCCCGCCCCCAGTCCGGAAGATGCAGAAGCCCAGGCTCGCGCAGCCCTGGAATTGGATGACGCGCTGCGCCATGAATACAGAACAGCTGCCGCAGAAGCACGCGAAGCCGCAGAAGAAGCCATCCGCGAATTCCGTGCCCGGCTTGCTGCCGAAAAGGCAGAAGAGGAAGCTCGCATCGCGGCAGAAGCAGCCGAACACGAGGCCAGACTCGCGGCCGAAAAGGCAGAAGAAGAAGCACGTGCAAAAGCAGAAGCCGAGGAAGAAGCACGCGAGGCCGCAGAAAAAGCAGCCCGGGAAAAAGCAGAGGAAGAGGAACGAGCCGCTCGAGAAGCCGCAGAGAAGGCAGAAGAAGAGGCCCGCGCCCGGTCAGAAGCAGAAGAAGAAGCACAGCGTGCCAGAAAGGAAGCAGAAAGAAGGAAAGAAAAGGAAGCCCGATCAGAAGCCAGACACCGCCGTGGTCCGAGCCTGCTTTCCAGCAGGGCGCGTCAGGAAAGCGATACTGAAGAAGATATACGCCCCACAGAAGAACAACAGCAAGCCGCAAAAAAAATGCTCAACGACCTGGCCCGGAATGCGGAAAAGCGGCAGAAACGCACCAAGACCACCGAGTCTCAACAAAAGCGTAATGAACCGGTTGCTGAAAGTAAGCCGGATATGCGAAGCGTCTTGAGAGTGCGTCGTTTTGCCCCGCCGGAGGAAGCCATCAGCCGCGAGGATGACGACGAACCCATGCCGAATTCTGTGGAACTGCGGGGGCTGCGCTCCCCCGTCATGAAAGGACGACTGCCCATGAACATCGACGGCAAAATCAACAAGGAAGACTAAAACATGGATACCCCCCCTCGCAAATTTGTCGCCGAGCCCTTTGCCTACCATCAGGAACTGGAGCTCACCATCGAAAATCTCTCCAACCAGGGACACGGCGTTGGCCGTGTGGACAACTGGGTCATTTTTGTTCCCTACACGCTGCCGGGCGAAAAAGTACGTGCCCGCATCTACAAGAATGAGAAAAACTGTTCTCATGCGGACCTGGTGGAAGTACTGGAACCATCCCCCAAGCGTGTGCAGCCCTTCTGCCCGGTATACGGCTACTGCGGCGGCTGCCAGTACCAGCACCTGGAATACAGCGCCCAGCTGGAATGGAAAACAGCTCAGGTTGCAGATTTGCTGCGTCTGCAGGCAGGCTTACAGCTGCCCGTTCTTCCCGCCATTGCCTCTCCCCAGATATACGGCTACCGCAGCAAAATCACCCCGCATTTCCATAAACCGAAGGATGCCAAGGTGGGCAACATCGGATTCCTGCGCGTCGGTTCCCGCAGCGAGGTGTGCGATGTCAAGCAATGCCCCATTGCCATGGCAGAACTGAACGAAGCGCTGCCCGTCGTAAGAAAAGCGGTTCACCAGGCAGCTGCGCAGTACAAACGCGGCGCCACTCTGCTCATGCGAGTCAGCGAAGGCAGCGTCATCACCAACAACAACGCTGTATGCACCGAAAAAGTGGGAGACCTCACCTTCAACTTCCTGGCAGGCGATTTCTTCCAGAACAACCCGTACATACTGCCTGCATTCACCGGCTATGTAGCACGCCAGGCCTGTGCCGAAGGCGCACGCTACCTGGTAGACGCATACTGCGGCAGCGGCCTGTTTGCCCTCACCCTGGCACCGCACTTTGAAAAGGTGCTCGGTGTGGAAGTAAGCGAAACCAGCGCCGACTGGGCACGAGCCAATGCCCGCAGCAACGGCATCAACCACGCCAGCTTCCTTGCAGCCAGCGCCGAAGCCATCTTCGAGCAAGTTGATTTTCCGGCAGAAGAAACAGCCGTGGTGATTGACCCTCCGCGCAAGGGCTGCGATATGGTATTCCTCAACCAGCTGTTCGCATTCGGCCCAGCCCGCGTGGTCTACGTTTCCTGCAACCCCGCCACGCAAATTCGAGACCTGGCCGAATTTGACAAAGCCGGCTACGAGGTGGTAGAAGTGCAACCCTTTGACCTCTTCCCCCAGACCAAACATCTGGAATGCGTGGCCACGCTGCGCAAGAAAAAAGCATGAGCACCAAGTTCAGCAGACTCAGCCGCAGTGCGGAAGATTATCTTGAAGCCATCGGGCATCTGTGCAGGGAAAACGGAAAAGCACAGGTGAGCGATGTAGCCGCCATGCTCGATGTCAAAAAACCGAGCGTAACGGCCGCCGTCCACCAGCTGGCAGAAGAAGGGCTCATCACCTACCGGCGGTACGCCCCCATCGAGCTGACTGAAAAGGGAAAGCAATATGCCGACCGTGTTATTCGCGCACATGGTATTCTGCAGCAGTTTCTGGTAGAAGCAGCCGGTCTTACTGCAGAGCGGGCAAACGAAGTAGCCTGTCATGTAGAGCACCTGCTGAGTGTGGAGGAAATCGCGGAAATTGAAAAAAAGCTGAATTGAACGCCTGATACACAAGGCGAGTCTAACCCTACCAGTATGAACGAACGCAGACTCAGTGTCACCAACGCTCTTATTATCATCAATGCCGTCGTGTTTTTTGTTGGGCTCACGGTACAGAAAGAAGCTTTACTGAGTATTCCATATCCCCAAGCCCCTAAAACATCGATTTTTGAGATTATCTGCGCCTATTCCTGGTTTACCTGCTTTCTGGAGGGAGAGCTCTGGCGTATCATCACCTACCAGTTTGTGCATGCAAACTTCGGCCACATTCTCTTTAACATGTGGGCTCTGTATTTCTTTGGCCCACCCGTGGAAAGTGCCATGGGAGCGCGCCGTTTCCTGGTATTCTACCTGGCCTGCGGCGTAGCTGGAGCCCTGTTCTCCTCACTGCTTGCGGGGCTGAACCTCTATTCCTCCCTGCCGGATATACCGGAAGCGCAGATGATTTGCAATCAACTTGCAGCCTACGCCGGATACGCAGGCCTCGTCGAATGTTGGGAGATGATTCCGCTCATCGGAGCATCCGCCTCCATCTATGGAGTCCTGGTAGCCTGCGCTTTCATGTACCCTGATGTACAGATATCTCTGCTCTTCCCGCCCATCACCCTGCGGCTGCGTACCTTTGCCATCTGCATCATCGGCATAGCAGCAGCCACCATTCTCTTCAACTTCAATAACGCAGGAGGCGAAGCCGGCCACCTGGGGGGCATCATCATGGGCGCCATCATCATGCTGGCGTGGAAATACAGACTGATGAACCGATTCTGATTTATGACCGCACTCTTCGACATGGACGGCACGCTCTTTGCCGGCGATTCCCAGCTGCGATTCTGCCGCTGGATTCTCAAGCGCCACGGATGGCGGCGTCTGTATCTTCTCTGGCTCATCCCCATGGGGCTGCTGCGCGGGCTGCACATCATCAACACCCAACGCATGAAGCGCGCCTTCCTTGCCTATGCCTGGGGAATGAAGCGCGAAACACTACAGCAGGAATGCCAGGACTTCGTGCAGCAGGAAATTCTGCAAATCCTCTATCCTCCAGTACTGGAACGCCTGCGCGCCCACCAGATGGCTGGTGATACCACGGTACTCTGCTCCGCCTCGCCGGATTGGTGGACACAACTAGTGGGAAAAGCCTTAGGCTTTACACACACCATCGGCACACCGACATCGCTGGCCGGGCGTGTTGAACTCATGCCGTCCATCCCCCTCCCAGGCAACAACAAGGGGGCAAACAAACTCATCCGACTTGCCAGCATCGGCATTAGGCACGCAGACATCGGCTATACCGACAGCGCTGCCGATTTACCCATGCTGTCCATCTGCGACAAAGCCGTACTCGTCAACCCCAAATCCGCTTTCGCGGTCCGTGTACCAGGAGCCGAAATCCTGACACCGCCCAAACATATACGCCCGCTCACCTTTACTTCTGGCTGTCTGCTGGGGTTGTAAGGCCTTACTTTTCCAGGCGCTTCTTCCAATCGCGCATCATCACAGCAAAGGGCTCGTTGTCAGAATCACCTCCGGCGTAAGGATTCATGCTGAAAGCCTGGTCATATTCACCACGAAGGAGATGCACCAGGCAGGCCAGTTCCCTGGGCAGAGTTCCCTCATATGCCTGCTGCTGCCATTGGTCGGGTGTTGCATCAGCAGGCAAGGCATGCGGCAACGATTCCAGCGCCACCTGCATAATGTCCGAAACCTCGGAGAGCACGCGGAGTTCCTCTTTTTCCAGGCGACCCAGCTTCAGTTTCAGCAACTCAGCAGCCAGCGAATCAGCCTGTTCCCAATCACCGCCTTTATACATTTCATGCAACCGTACCAGAGCCACGCGGGCAGCCCGCCGGGGAGCAGCCATACGGTACTCATCGAGTAGTTCTCGCAACGCATCAGCCTGGCAGGCAGTCAGCATATCCATGGTGCGGATGATTGTTTCTTCCGCCTGAGCATGCAGCCCGTCACGCACATACTGATCCGCCACCAGAATCATAGCTGCCACTTTAATGAGCGAATCCGGCAACTGGTCAGCCCTCTCCGCAGCATGGGAAGCATCTTTTCGAATAACATCGGCCAACGCCGCAAGTTGAGACAACGAAACCCTTCCTGCCGGACTCAATTTCGCATCCGCATTGCCCACCAGCTCATCAAACCGCTTGTAGCCATTATCGGCCATCTTGTCCTCCAGCACCTGAAAAGCGGTGCGCACAAAAATGGCAGCAGCCGTCACCGCCGGGTCTCCTGGTGCATTCCCCAGCTCCGCCAATAATCTGGCAGACTCCTCGTAACG
This sequence comes from Akkermansia sp., assembly GCA_017555465.1. Lineage (GTDB taxonomy): Bacteria > Verrucomicrobiota > Verrucomicrobiia > Verrucomicrobiales > Akkermansiaceae > Akkermansia. The sequence goes on from JAFZGH010000113.1 coordinate 10,821, forward strand.
CGCCGCTTGCAATTCCGTCAACGCGGCTGCATAAGAATCCCGCTCCACCCAACGCAAAGCATCTGCATCCAACACATCCTGAATTGTTTCCGAAGGTGTCAACAGAGCCACCATAAAACCTCCCAGCATGCCCAGCACCGTGCATCCCAGTATGCCGGCGGATGAATACAACTTCCGGCGGTACCGCCGCTCGCGCAGTTCAGGATTCAGCACTGCGGCCATAGCTTTCTGCGTGGCTTCCACTTCCAGCAGCAATTCAGCGTACCCCGCCGGACGCTCTGAGATCGCATAGGCGGTCATGCGCTGCACCAGGTGACTAAGTTCCGGCACTGCATGCGGCAGTAAAGTGCTGATATCCGGCAGTTTTTTCTTTGCCTCCAGCATCTGTTCCACTGTCTGCGGAGCACCAGGCAATGCAGATTCACCCGTCAGAAGATTACGCAATGTCATGCCAAGGGCATATATATCGGTCTGCACACTCTCCTGTTCCCGCAACAATGTTTCCGGAGGCGCATAATACGGTGTTGCCCAGATGATATCGCCGACCTCAGAACCGGGACTATCCTCCAAAGAAAGGCCGAAGTCCAGGACTTTGGCGCTTCCCTCCGTCGTAATGATGACATTCCCCGGCTTCACGTCGCGATGCAGCAGCCCGGCCATATGGGCGGCTTGCAACCCCTGCGCCACCTGATGTACAATTTCCAGAGCATCGGCAGGCAGCAGGCTACCTCGTTCTGCCACAATGAGCTCCAGATTACGCCCTTCCACCAGCTCCATGGCGATATAGAACTGCCCCCTGGCCCAACCGGCAGAATACACAGAAACCACATTCTCATGGCGCACCTTTGCCATGAGCGAGCATTCATTTTCAATACCAGCTACGCGTTCTGCTTCATGTCGATATGTTTCATTGAGCACTTTGATGGCAATCGGGCGTCCTAACACAAGATCAAACGCGCGAAACACCATACTCATGCCGCCGATACCAAGAACAGATTCAATCTGGTAATTCGCCAGCTTTGTATGTACAACTGACTGATTGCCGCACTGAGGGCAGGCAATCTCCACAAAGAACCCCAGCTGTGAAACATCCTGCCGCATGCCACATTGGGGGCATGTCCAGATATCGTCGTTCTCACTCATATCAAACAGATGGGGGACTGGTATAAAAGAAAAGGGCAGAGGAAGCATTGAATCCTCCCCTGCCCCTGCAGATGACTGGCTCTTAGCCCAGCTTGGGCAGAGAAGCAGCGGCTACAGCCTGGCCGTGGCGCTTGGTCTTCTCATCCGGCACGCAAAGCGTGATGTTAAGCTGCGGGAATTCACCCTTGAGCACCTCGTTGGCCTTATCGATGATAATCTGACCACCCTCACCCGTAGCCACGCGGCCAAGGAACAGGAGGTTGCGCACATCGTAGAAATCAGCGAAGTAAGCGATGGTGTAACCGAACTCCACACCGATGGTCTCGTAAATCTTGCGGGCACGGTCATCACCCTCGGCCATGGCGGCCTGCACCTTCTTGAGCTGCTCCGGATACGGCATGGCGCCGAACTCGAAACCAGCGCGGGGAGCAAGGCGGGCTACAGCCTGCTGGGAGAAGTACATGGCACCCACGCCCTTGTCCTTGGACCATTCGTCCACGCCGCCATCTTCCTGGTAGTCCACCGGAACGAAGGCAAGCTCATTGAGCCAGGGCATGATGTGACCCTCGGGGTCCACATAACCGGCAGCCAGGGAAGTACCCATGGCGATACCGAGCACGGCATCATCGTTCATGCCCATGGCACCGGCCAGGGCGGTCACTTCACCGTCGTTCACCACTTCAAAGGGAACTTCCTTGCCCATGCGCTCGGACCAGCGGTCCTTCAGCGTACCGAACATGCCACGGATGACATTCTGGAAATCCTCCGGGGAAATACCGCGGAAGAGGGAACCCACGCGGGGCTCGCTGTTCACATACACACCAGCGGCAGAACCACCGATGGCGTCCACCTGGGGCAGGTGCTTGGCAGCGCGCAGCAGGGAATCATCCACACCCTCAAGCTGGTACATGGGGTCGGTCTGGTGGTAGGGATCCCACACCACTTCTTCGGAGAACACCACCTCACCGTTCACCACAGCAGCGCACTTGCGGTCGGAACCACCCAGGTCAAAACCGATGCGGTAGCCGTCCAGATTGCGGCCCAGGGCCACGGAGGTGCTGTTTTCAGCGGGCAGGTCAGCGGCGGAAGCCACCTTCACCACCTGAATGGGCTGGTCATAAATCTTCTTACCGATGAAATCCCAGTCGAACTCGCGGGCACCGCCGGCGCAGTAGGTAGCAGCCAGCATGTCGGCAATCTGGTCATCGCCAGCCACCATGATGGTGCAGCCGCCCTTCATCCAGAGCAGGAACTTGACGATACGCTCGATGTACTGGTTGTTCAGCGCAATGTTCTCGCCTTCCTGGGGCAGAATCTTGCCGCTCCAGCGGAAGCAGGTTCCATCCAGGCGGGTCAGCGCCAGGTCCACAGTGTGAGAACCGGGAGTAGCAGCCACCTTTTCAGCAAAAGCCTTTGTCCAAAGCACCGGAGCCACGAAGGCCGGGTCGAGCACGGGAGTGAATTTCGGTTGAATATTCATAACGTTACGGAGCGATTATACAATAATCGCTCCGCCCCGACAAGCTCAAAAATCTGTTTACCCGAGCTTTTACTCATCTTCTGTGCCGAAATCCGGCTCTTCCGCCCCCTCGGCAAAGAGCTCGTAAGCGATGGAATCCACAATTTCCACCTCTGCAAACTCACCGACAGGAAGCGCCGGATCCACATGAATCGAGCCGTCCACATCCGGTGCATCCCACGGGCCGCGGGCAATACCGGGGGCATCCACCAGCACGCGCATGCGGGTGCCAATGCTTTCCTGCCCGATTTCATCGGCAATACCGGCCAGCAGCATGGAAAGTTCATTGCTACGGCGCTTCTTCGTGGCGTGGTGCACCTGATTCTTCATCTTCGCCGCCAGAGAACCTTCCTCCTTGGAATACGGGAACACACCGGCGCGTTCAAAACGGAATTCCTTGATGAATTCGCGCAGCTCGGCGTGGTCTTCCTCGGTCTCTCCCGGCAGGCCGGAAATAAAGGTGGTGCGCAGACCAATCCCCGGCACCGCGGCGCGGATATTGCGGATAAGGTTGCGGATGTAGTCACCATCCGTCTTGCGGCGCATGGAATCCAAAATCGCATCGGCAATATGCTGCAAGGGAATGTCCACGTACTTCACCACTTTCTCGCACTTGGCAAAGGTATCAATAAGCTCCTGGCTCCAGTGAGCCGGGTGCGTGTACAGCACTCGAATCCAGAAATCCCCCGGAATGGCGTTAATCTCGCGCAGCAAGGAAGCCAGCGACTCACCGCGGCTGGAATCCACCCCGGCGGTCTTGCTGCCGCGCCTCTCCCACTTATCCATGCCGTAATAAGTCGTATCCTGGGCAATAAGGTTAATCTCCTTAGCGCCCTGCTCCACCCAGTGGCGCACCTCCTTGAGAATATTGGCCTGCGGGCGGCTGCGGTGACCACCGCGGATACGCGGAATCACGCAATACGCGCAGGCGTGGTTGCAGCCCTCGGCAATCTTCACATAGGCATAATGAGGCGGCGAAATCAACTTGCGCGGCACGCCCCAGTCCGGCAGGTAAGTGGAAACCTTGCTGGTGTAGGTCTTTTCCGCCGTGCCATTCAGGCAGGCTGTGGCAATCTCTGCCACCTTGGTGATTTCATCCACACCCATGAAACAGGCCACCTCCGGCATCTCCCTGGCCAGTTCCTTCGCATAGCGCTGGGATAGGCAGCCCGCCACGATAATCTGCTGCTCTGCCGGGGCCTCACCTGCCTCACGGGCACGCACAGCATCAAAAATCGTATTGATTGCTTCCTCCTTGGCGGGGTCGATAAAGCCGCAGGTGTTGATGATGAGTACATCGGCCTGCCCCGGCTCCACCTGGCGGAACCCGGCCTCCAGCATGCAGCCCACCATGTGTTCGGAATCCACCTGATTCTTGGCACAGCCCAGCGATATAAGAGCAAAGGAAGCGTTCATGCGCGCATTATATCCGCGAAACCTCACCGAATCAAGGCTTTTTCATCATGAGTCCGCCCGCCAGAACACCACCGCCGATGATGCAGCCAAAAGCGCCGATAAAAGTGAAAATGGCACCTATACCGGGACCTTTATCACACATACGCATCTCTGCAGGAGCCCCGGGCAGATACATGATTTCCACCTGGTGCCCGACTGGAAGATTCAGTTCCGAGCTCCCCGTGTCGGATTCCACCTGATGCACCGTCCCCGCGGCATCCTGATACTGCAGCAGGGGATAATAAACGTAGTACGCACGGGATGCACCGCGCTCTCCCACATGAATGGAGACACCGCTATTCCGATGTCGGCGGCGGTGGTGGCTATTTTCGTGTTTCCGTTCCTCCTGGCGCACGCTGACCACGGTGGCCGTTGTCCGCACGGCTTCCTGCTCAAACGCAGCATCCTGCACCAGGAACCAGATACCCATGCTCAAAAACAAGGTGCATACACCCAGGAAAAGCGTCCCCACGGCAATCATCACACCGCGGCTGGCATTCGTGGGCACGGCGTTTCCCCAGGAATCCGTTTCCGTGGGCAGGCCAGCCCATGCAGGAGGCTGCGCCGCAGGCAGGGGCTGGGCAGCAGGCGTTAATTCCACCTGCCGGGCAATCATCTGCGCGACTCTGTCCACCTCTGGCACATCAATGAACCCCACCGGGCTCGGCCCCCGATGAATCCGGGGTCCCAGCTGCCAGCGCTGCTCATAGGTAAAGACGATATCGCCATAGCCATTACCGCTGCGCCGCACCTCCCGGACCGGGTCCGGGCGCAGCGGGTAGGCCACCGTGCGCTCGCCAAACGGAACTTTCGCTTCAAGCACCAGCACCCGCCTGTCCGTGAGCAGGTACACCGTGCGCTCACGGCTGCGGCGGTGCAACCGTGGCGAAAGCATCACGTATAGCCCCAGCAGACACAGCGGCAGCAGAAAAGGCAACAGCAACCACCCCGCCCACTGCACCTGACAGAGCACATTTACCATGATACCCAGCACGATACCGCCGCTGATGCGGCGGAACCACACATCCACCACATCCATCTCCGCCCGCGGTTTGGCAACCAGCAGCACGCGTTCCCCCTCCTGCAAAGCGGCCTTGCAGCGTTTTTCTTCCTCTGGGGAAAAGCCTGTCTCCTCCATACTTTCCTATATCTCAGGGGCAAAAGCTCCCTCGGTATACTTCAGTTTATTCACAGATGGAGATGACTCGACAGCCTCCAGCCGCAGTCCCTGCCCCGTGGGAGAAGCCGGCGGCAACGCCTGGCCGACAAGCATACCGTTCCACCACACATAGTACCCCTTGGGGCGGTTGCCATCCATTCCTGGATGCCACACCATGCGCAGAACGCCCTCCTTCTTGGAGGGAAGACAATACAGCGTCTTATCCCCCCAGCAGATTCTGTGGTCATAGAGCCACAGTTGGCTGCTCCCGGCCTCATCGCCTAGTTTGACAACCAATGCTCCCTTACCCGAGTAGGCAGAAAGCTCTACGCTATAGCCCCGTTCAGAAGAAAACGGCTTCTTGCGCACAACCGACTGCTCCCGGAGGCGGAGCTTCTTTTCCAGCTTTTTCCAGTCAGTCGCAGCCGCACGC
>JAFZGH010000114.1 GCA_017555465.1 Akkermansia sp.
GAGAACGGCCACAGCCAGCTGCTGAACCAGGTGTCCAGCGCATCTTCATCCTGCACCCAGTTCTCCGGATCTGCGGGCGGCTCTACGCCCACGTAGATATCACCAGCGGCAGCATCTTCGATGTCGAGCTTGGTGGCTTCCTGCAGGGCTGCTGCCTTTTCCTTCTTGTACCACACCGGGATGCGGTGACCCCACCACAGCTGGCGGGAAATGCACCAGTCCTGGATGCCCTCCAGCCAGTGTGCATAGGTCTTGGCCCAGTGGGCGGGGCGGAACACGATGTCGCCATTGGCCACGGCTTCAGCGGCTTCCTTCACGCAGGGGTACTTCAGGAACCACTGCATGCTCAGACGCGGTTCAATCGGTACATCGGAACGCTGTGAGATGCCTACGTTGTTTTCGTAGTCCTCCACCTTTTCAAGCAGTCCCTTGGCTTCGATGAGCTCGATGGATTTCTCGCGGGCCACGAAGCGGTCAAGGCCGTGCAGTTCCGGGCATCCCGGGCAGTTGATGTGGCCATCTGCGGTGAGTACATCGATGATTTCGAGGTTGTTCTTCATGCCCACCTCAAAGTCGGTGCGGTCGTGGGCGGGGGTAATCTTCAGCGCGCCTGTGCCGAACTCGATTTCCACGTGGTCATCTGCAATAACGGGGATTTCTGCTTCGCAGAGCGGGCGGATGACCGTTTTGCCAATGAGGTGCGCGAAGCGCGGATCTTTCGGGTTTACGGCCACTGCCACGTCGGCCATGATGGTTTCCGGACGGGTGGTGGAAACGAGGAGCTGCCCGCTGCCATCTGCCAGTTTGTAGCGGATGGTGTAAAGCTTGCTCTTGGAGGGGGTCATGATGACCTCTTCATCGGAGAGGGCGGTAAGGAGCACCGGATCCCAGTTCACCATGCGGTGGCCGCGGTAAATGAGACCTTCCTTGAAAAGTTCGGTGAAGACGCGTGCAACTTCAGGTGCGTACACCTCGTCCATGGTGAAGCGCTCGCGCTCCCAGTCGCAGGAGCAGCCCAGTTTCTTGAGCTGGTTGATGATGATACCTCCGTGCTTGTCCTTCCACTCCCACACCATGTTTACAAAATCCTCGCGGCCTACATCGAAGCGGGTACGGGGCGGGGTTTCCTTCGCCAGTTCTTTTTCCACTCGGGCCTGGGTGGCAATGCCGGCGTGGTCGGTGCCGGGCAGCCAGAGCACTTCCTTGCCTTCCTGGCGGGCACGGCGGGCGAGAATGTCCTGAATTGTGTTGTTGAGTACATGCCCCATGTGCAGCACGCCCGTCACGTTGGGCGGGGGAATGACAATGCTGTAGGCAGGTTTGTCAGAATGGGGGTCAGCGTGGAAGCAACCCTCTGAAATCCAGCGGGTTTGCCATTTCTCTTCAACTAAGGTCGGTTCGTAAGCCTTGGGCAATTCAGTCATGTCGGCGCAAATACTACTCTTAGAGTGTGTCAAATGCAAGCTTTTTCCCGCAATTATGACTGTTTCAAAATGCAAAGAAAACGGGCAACGGCTATTCGCCATTGCCCGTTCATGAAAGCTGGAAAATAAATCTTGTTTACTCCGCCCAGGTGAGCACCACCTTGCCGGACTTGCCGGAGGCCATGACCTCGAAGCCCTGCTTGAAGTCGGTGTAATGCAGGCGGTGGGTGATGATGGGGGAAACATCCAACCCGCTGCGCAGCATGGCGTCCATCTTCTGCCAGGTGCCGAACATTTCGCGGCCGTAGATGCCCTTCATCTTGAGCCCTTTCCACACGAATGTGTTCCAGTCGATGCCGGAGCCGCCGGGCTGGATACCCAGTAGGGAGATGTTGGCGCCGTATGCGGAATGGGTGATGATGTCCTTGAGGCAGGCGGGAGCGCCGCTCATTTCAAGGCACACGCCATAGCCTTCAGTGATTTCGAGGTCTTCACGTGCTGCAGCAATGCTGTCGCCGGAAAGAACATTCACGGTGCGGTCTGCGCCCATGATCTTGGCGAGATTGAGCTTGTAGTCGCTCACGTCGGTGATGGTCACGGTGCGGGCGCCGGCTTTCTTGCAAACGGCTGCAGCCATGGAACCGATGAGGCCTGCTCCGGTGATGAGGACATCCTCGCCCACCAGATCCCAGGAAAGAGCTGTGTGGGTGGCGTTACCCAGCGGGTCAAGGATAGAGGCAATCTCCATGGGCATATCCTTGTGGATGCGGATTACGTTGCTCTGGGGAATGGAAAGGTATTCGGCAAAGCAGCCTGCGCGGTTCACGCCCACGCCCTTGGTGTTCGGGCAGAGATGGAAAAGTCCCTTGCGGCAGTTGCGGCAGTGGCCGCAGACGATGTGGCCTTCGCCGGAAACAACATCGCCAGGTTTGTACTCGGTTACGGCAGAACCCACGCGTTCGATGACACCGCAGAATTCATGACCCACGTGCATGCCAACGGGGATGGTCTGCTGGGCCCAGGCGTCCCAGTTCCAGATGTGCAGATCCGTACCGCAGATGGCGGTCTTGTAAATCTTGATAAGGACATCATTTGCACCGACTTCGGGCATCGGTACATCCATCAGTTCCAGGCCGGGGCCGGCGGTTGTTTTGACAAGGGCTTTCATTTCGGGGCAAGAATATACTCTCGCGCTGCATTTCACGCAAGCCAAATATCTGCCACAGTATGGCAGCATGCCAGATTTTTTTATTCTGTGTCTGCTGACTCATTCTTAACTTTACAGAATCGGCCAAAAGTGCTACCGTGCTGCTTTCCCGGAATTTTTTCTATACATAGTCATGAATAACCTTCTTTCCATTGAAGAACTGACTGGTGACCAGATTTGTGAGTTGCTTGCCCTGGGCCACAAGCTTAAGGCCGAGCGTGGTTGCCACACCGAGCAGCCTTTGGCCGGGCAGACCTGGGCTCTGATTTTCTCTAAATCCTCCACACGCACGCGTGTATCTTTCGAGGTGGGTATCTCCGAACTGGGCGGCCGTCCCATGTTCCTTTCCACCCGCGATATCCAGCTGGGCCGCGGTGAGCCTATCAAGGACACCGCCCGCGTGCTTGGCCGCATGATTCACGGTGCCATCATCCGCACTTATGACCAGCAGGATGTGGTGGATTTTGCCGACTATTCCAAGCTGCCCACCATCAATGCCCTGACCGACCTGGAGCACCCCTGCCAGATTCTGGCAGACCTGCTCACCATTGAGGAGCAGTATGGCGTGGGTTCCTGGAAGGGAATGAAGATTGCTTTCCTTGGCGATGTAGATAACAATATGGGCCGCTCCTGGATGTGGGCTGCCAAGCACCTGGGCTTCACGCTGATGCTGGCAGGCCCGGAGCAGGCGCTGCCCAAGGCCGAGACACTGGCTGCGCTTGATTGCCCGAATATCATCTGCACCACGGATGCTGCTGAAGCAGTGCGCGATTGCATGGTTATCAATACCGACACCTGGATTTCCATGGGCCAGGAGGCAGAGAAGGGTACCAAGGAAAAGGCATTCTTCCCCTACCAAGTGAATGATGAGCTGCTGAAGCTTGCTGCTCCCGGCCACATTGTGCTGCACTGCCTGCCTGCTTACCGTGGCTACGAAATCACGGATGAAGTGCTGGAATCCAATGCCCCGGTCATCTTCCGCGAGGCTGAAAACCGTCTGCACGCCCAGAAGGCTGTGCTTTACACGCTGGCCAAAAGCCGCTGCAAGTAATGGATTACGATTCCCGCATCGAAGAGCTTCTCGATGATATGTCCGTCTTTGAGGACTGGACCGAGAAGTACGAATTCATCATCTCTCAGGGGCGCCGCCTGCCGGTCATGCCTGAGAAATTCCGCAAGAACAGCAACCTTATCAAAGGTTGCCAGAGCCGCGTGTGGGTGGGTACGGAGATGGATGATGGCAAGCTCATCATTCATGCCGATAGTGATTCTCTCATTACCAAGGGGCTTATTGCAATCTTCATTCGCCTGCTTTCCGGGCTTACTCCGGCTGCCATACTGGCGGCAGATTTAAGCAAGCTGGATGATTGCGGCCTTAAGGAGCATCTGGCCTCCACCCGGGCTAATGCTCTTACATCCATGGCGGCCACCATCCGTAAGGCTGCTGATACTGCCTCCAAAACCTTTCTGCTGTGAGCACGAAACTCCAGAAACTCATTGAGCAACGCCTGGCTAAGCTGCCTTCGTCAACAGATGCGTTCCGTGTGTCTGATGGATTGCAGTGGCCGGGTGTGTTTATTGACGCTCTGGCTGACAGGCTTCTGGTTTCTTTGCGCGATACAGCTCTGCCGCCGGAACTCAAAGATATGCTTAAGGCTACCGGGCGCCCGGTCTACGTGAAACGCCTGGATAAGGATGTGAAGGAACCACCGCTGTTCCTCTGTGGACCGGAGGTACCGCTGCGCTTTGTGATTCGGGAGAACGGCGTACTCTATCTTATGGACATGGGGGCAGGGTACTCCCAGGGCATTTTCCTGGACCAGCGCGATAACCGCGCTGAACTGCGCTCGCTTTGCTGTCCGGGTATGAAAGTGCTCAACACTTTTGCCTACACCGGGGCTTTTTCGGTGTGTGCGGCGTTGGCCGGAGCGCAGACAACTACGCTCGACCTCGCTCAGCCCTGTCTGAGCTGGTGCCGTGAGAATATGGCGCTGAATGACATTGACCCGGATGATCACTTCTTCTGCAAGGGGGATGCGCTGCATTGGATGGACCGCTTTGCCCGCCAGGGGCGCAAGTTTGATATCATTGTGCTCGACCCGCCTACGTTCTCCCGTGATGAGAAGGGACATGTCTGGCGTGTTGAAAAGGATTATGACCACCTTGTCTGGCTTGCCGCGGCCATTCTGGCACCCGGTGGCCGCATTCTCTGCTCCACGAATTGCCGTAAATTATCCCCGTCGGCATTCCGGCGCATGGTGTCGGCTGGAATTCCCTCCGCAAAGCTCATTTCTGTGCCCATGCCCTTTGATTTTGATGGCGAAGACTACCTGAAGTGCATCTGGGCACAAAATTAAGACTCTTTTTCTACCCGCTATATTTTGTGGCGTACCCCTGGCTGATACACTATATACAGCCGTTTTTAAGAATGCTGATTCGAGGGGCGGAATCCGCTTGTTTCAATGCGTTGCAAAGGTGATTAACTTTTCTTAAATGAGAAGCGTTCTAAAGTAGAGAAAAATGGTTAACTATACAATATGTAGTATGTTTACAAAAATGCTCATTCTATATTTTGTATAAAGAAAAGTGCGACCGTATACAACTTTTTGCTTGCAAAGTGATAATGCGGATGGTAGAGTGAACCCCGTGCACCGCGCAGGAACCCGCCTGCCGGAATGCCCCGGTAAACGGGTTCAACGAACTCTCTACAACCTCTACGCAATATGCCTGAAATCATCAAACGAAACGGTAAGCGTGAACGCTTCGAGGCCTACAAGGTACAGCAGGCCATCGAAAAGGCGTTCCACGCCTCACAGGAGGAATATAATCCTCTTGTCTACGCAAATGTGCTGGATAAGCTGAAGCACGAAGAATACCTGCCTGTGGAAATGGTGCAGGACCGCATCGAAAAGGAAATGATGCGTGCCGGTGCCTACGACACAGCCCGCAATTTCATTAAATACCGTTTCCTGCACAAGCTGCAGCGCGAGCAGATTGCCGGCCTCTACAAGGGCAACACCTGGGTTGATTGTAAGCAGACGATTGAGGAATACGTAGGCAACACGGACTGGCGCATCAAGGCAAACTCCAACACCACATACTCCAACGCCGGCCTCGTGAACAACACCGCCGGTAAGGTGATTGCCAACTACTGGCTCGACCAGGTGTACACTCCGGAAGAAGGCGCCGCCCACCGCAATGGCGACTACCACATCCATGACCTTGACTGCCTCACCGGTTACTGCGCCGGCTGGAGTCTGCGCGCCCTGCTCAACGAAGGATTCAACGGCGTGCGCAGCCGAGTGAACAGCCGTCCGCCCAAGCACTTCCGCGAGGCTCTGGGCCAGATGGCCAACTTCCTGGGCATTCTGCAGAGCGAATGGGCCGGTGCACAGGCTTTCAGCTCCTTTGATACCTATCTTTCCCCGTACCTCTTCAAGGACCAGCTGCCTTACAAGGCAGTGAAGAAAGCCCTGCGCGGTTTCGTGTACAACCTGAATGTGCCCAGCCGCTGGGGGCAGAGCCCGTTCACCAACGTGACCATCGACTGGACCGTGCCCCGCGACCTGCGCGAGCAGACCCCCATGTCCGGCAACCAGCACATCTTTGAAGGCCTGGAGGATGAGAACCTGCTTGCCATTGCCCGCGAGCGTGGTGTGGATAGCCTGACCGACCTCACTTACAAGCACTTCCAGAAGGAAATGATGGTCATCCAGAAGGCTTTCTATGAAGTGCTTACAGAAGGTGACAGCACCGGCCAGCCTTTCACCTTCCCGATTCCCACGGTGAACATCACCGAGGACTTTGACTGGAACGGCGAGAACGTGCCGCTGCTCTTCGAGAACGCAGCCAAGATTGGTTCCTCCTACTTCCAGAACTTCGTGGGTTCCCAGTACAAGTACGACGAGAACGGCAACAAGGTTATCGACGAAGAAGCCTACAAGCCGGATGCCGTGCGCTCCATGTGCTGCCGCCTGCAGCTCGACCTGCGCGAACTGCTCAAGCGTGGCGGTGGTCTGTTCGGCTCTGCTGAAATGACCGGTTCCATCGGTGTGGTTACCATCAACCTGGCCCGCCTCGGCTATCTGTACAAGGGCAACAAGAACCTGCTGTACAGCAAGCTCGGCGAACTCATGGACCTGGCCAAGGATACCCTGGAGAAGAAGCGCGTATTCATCAACACGCTGTATGAGCGCGGTCTGTATCCCTACACCAAGCGCTACCTGCCGCACCTGCGCAACCACTTCTCCACCATTGGTCTGAACGGCATGAATGAAATGCTGCGCAACTTCTCCAATGATACCATGAACACCGCTGAGCCGCAGGGTATCGCCTTTGCCGAGGAAGTGCTGCACTTCATGCGCGAACGCATCCGCGGCTACCAGGAGACTACCGGCAACCTCTACAACCTGGAGGCCACCCCCGCCGAAGGCACGACCCACCGCTTCGCCCGCGAAGACCAGAAGCGCTTCCCGGACATCATCCAGAGCGGCACCCCCGGCCACCGCTACTACACCAACAGTTCCCAGCTGCCTGCCGGCTACACGCACGACCTGTTCAAGGCGCTGCAGATGCAGGACAAGCTGCAGTGCTGCTACACGGGTGGCACGGTGTTCCACATGTACATGAACGAGGCTATTTCCTCCCCGGAAGCCTGCCGCGACATCGTACGCAAGGTGCTCACCAACTTCAAGATGCCCTACATCACGGTGACTCCGCTCTTCTCCGTGTGCGAGAAGCACGGTTACCTCCGCGGCCGCCACGACTTCTGCCCGCTCTGCGACCAGGAGCTTATCGACCGCGCCCGCACCGAGGAACAGCCTGAACTGCCGCTCTTCTAAGCCGAATAACAGTTAACCAACCCCAAACCAATAGAAACAACACGAACATGAGCAACCCGGAAGTAAAACCCGTATACAAGACTGACGAGCAGATCCTCGCAGAGCATGCCGAGGAGCGCACCAAGTGCACCGTGTACACCCGCGTGATGGGCTACCACCGTCCGGTGGAGACCTTCAACGCCGGTAAGCAGGGTGAGTTCGAGGAACGCGCCCACTTCGAAGAGCCCTGCGGCTGTGGCTGCGACGCCATCCTCAAGTAATTCGCGTTGCGAAAGCACAGGTTATGCGTCACCCCGCAGATATCACCCCGCTTACCTTTCTGGATTATCCGAAAAAAGCGGCCTGTATCTTCTGGTACACCGGGTGTAATCTGCGTTGCCCCTACTGCTATAACCCGGAACTCGTTCTGAGTCATGGCGGAGGGCAGGATGAGATGGCTTTCCTCCGGGAGCGCGCCGGCTTCTTAGATGCCGTTGTGCTCTCCGGGGGAGAGTCCACCCTCAACCCCGATATTGCTGAAGTTTGCCGCGAGATTAAGAAGCTCGGCTACCTCATCAAGGTAGA
>JAFZGH010000115.1 GCA_017555465.1 Akkermansia sp.
GCGTTCGGCTTCGTTGAAGCCTCCCTGCGCTGATTAGTGGCGGAGGGAGAGACGCACGAGCAGATCCTTGTACAGATCCGGGTTGGTGCGCTTGGCATAATCCAGAAGCTTACGGCGGCGGGCCACCATCATGAGCAGACCGCGGCGGGAAGCGTGGTCGTGCTTGTTGGCGATGAGGTGCTGCGTAAGGTGGGCAATGCGCTTGGTAAGCACTGCAACCTGGAAACCGGTGGAGCCGGTGTCCTTCTCGTTCGTCTTGAAGTCGTTGACGTTGATATCGCTCATTTTTGTGTATCTTGTGTTAGTGGTTGATTTTTCGTGGCTGCGGCAAATCGACCTACAAGGTGAGGGCATAATAGCACTAATTGCCACATTTGCAAGCCTAAAAGCTAAAAAATTGCATAACATACGGCTGTAGCGTATTTTCTGCTTGTTTCGCCCGGCAGCTGTGGTAAGCTGGATTCATGATGGATTTGATGCCTGGTTTTGATTCTGCTCGTGCAATTTTTTGCACTATAGCCTGGGGCGCAACGCTTCTGGCGGCTCTCATGTTTGTTATTTCATTCTTCACCGATTTTGATGGAGGAAGCGATGCTGATGTATCGGGCGGTGAGGGAGCAGATACGGGGATGTTCTCGTTTCGGGCTGTTGTGGGCTTTTTCCTGGGCTTTGGTTGGGGCGGCTACATCTGCCAGCAGGCGTTGAATAATGTCTGGTACTCCTGCGGAGTCGGCGTGGGTGTCGGTATTATCATGTTTCTGCTGGTGGCTATGCTCATCCGCATGATATACGCCCTGCGTTCTGATGGCAATATCACCCCGGACTCTCTTGTTGGCATGAGCGGTACCGTCTACGTTACCATTCCCCCACGCGGAGAGCAGGGCGGGCAGGTGCAGGTGGCGCATCCCAATCAACTGCTCACCCTTGCCGCTGTGCAGGAAGGGGATACCCCGCTGCCTGCGCAGACTCCTATTACTGTTGTTGCCGCCACTGCCGGGCGCGTAACCGTGCGGCCACTTTCCTGATAATTTCCAAACACAACGAACTATGACATCGACAATCGCTGAAATCCCCTCCGGGGCAAGCAATATCGTGGCCATCATCATTCTGGTGGCATTCCTGCTGGGTACCATTGTGTGGCTGTTCAGCCGCTACAAGATGTGTCCGTCTGATAAAATCCTTATTGTCTACGGTAACGTGGGCGCGGGGCGTTCGGCCAAGTGCATTCATGGTGGTGCCACCTTCATCATGCCTATCGTGCAGAGCTACGCCTTCATGGATTTGAACCCCATCAATATCGATGTGCCGCTGAAGGGGGCTCTCTCCAGCCAGAATATCCGAGTCGATGTGCCGTCTTCCTTCATCGTGGGCATCAGCACGCAGCCTGAAATCATGCAGAACGCCGCCAGTCGCCTGCTGGGTCGCACGCGTCAGGATATTCGCGACCTGGCCTCCGAAATCATCATGGGGCAGATGCGCGTTGTCATTGCTTCCCTCACCATCGAGGAAATCAACGCCGACCGCGAGAAGCTCATCAAGGGAATCACCGGTGGTGTGGATGTGGAGCTGCACAAGGTGGGGCTCTATCTTATCAACGCTAACATCACTGATATCCGCGATGCCTCTGGCTA
>JAFZGH010000116.1 GCA_017555465.1 Akkermansia sp.
ATCCGCGTGAAGGATGTGGTGTTCACGGTCATCGGCGTGTTGGAGAGCAAGGGCGCTGACGGCATGGGTAATGACCAGGACGACTGCCTGATTCTGCCCTGGACCAGCATCCGCACCCGCCTGATGGGTTCCAGCGGTTCGGCGGTCATCTCCAAGGGCGGCGCGGCCAACAGTGCCAAGATATCATCCACGGATACCTTCCCCACTACCTCGGTAAGTTTCTACCCCGGCTGCGATATTCAGCCCTATACGAATGCACCGCACCCGCTGCGCACGCGCACGGTGGATTCCATAGCCGTGCAGATTCACGATGGCAAGGACCCCGGCCCTGCCATGGATGCCATGACTCCCGTGCTGCGCCGCCAGCACGATCTGGAGCCCGGCGTGCTCGATGACTTCAACCTGCGCGACCGCTCCCAGTTCGTGAAAATGATGACCGATACCACTTCCACCATCAGCAGCCTGCTGATTTCTGTGGCCATGATTTCGCTGGTCGTGGGTGGCGTGGGTATCATGAACATCATGATGGTGTCTGTCACCGAGCGCACGCGCGAAATCGGTCTGCGCATGGCGGTGGGCGCCCGCCCGCGTGATATCATGTGGCAGTTCCTGCTGGAGGCCATTCTGCTCTGCACCATCGGCGGCATCATCGGCATTGCCGTGGGGCGCATAGCCTCGGGCATTGTGAGCCAGCAGATGGGCTGGCCGGTGTCCACCTCGGTTTCGGCCATGGTGCTTTCCGTATCGGTAGCGGCCATCATCGGCATCGTGTTCGGCTGGTACCCTGCCTGGAAAGGCTCCCGCCTCGACCCCATCGATGCCCTGCGTCACGAATAATTTTACTCCCCCTGAATTTCCCTGATAATATGAAAAAGCTTCTTCCTCTTTCCCTTCTTCCCCTGGTGCTGGTTTCCTGCACCATGGGGCCGGATTTCCTAGGTGCCAAGGCCCCGGAACTGCCCGCCACCTGGGTGAATGCCATGCCTCCCGGCACCGATGAACAAACCCTCAATGAGTGGTGGCACTGCTTCCGCGACCCCCAGCTTACCAAGCTGATTGAAAGCGGTTTCTCCGCCAATCCGGATATGGTGAGCGCGGCGCTCGCTATTGAAAAGGCGCAGTCCGCCCTGCGCTCCTCCACCAGCGGCCTTTTCCCCAGCGTGGGGCTGAGCGCCGGGGGTACAAACTCGGGTAATTTCGACATCGCTACCTCTCACGGCCGCTGGAATGGCGGGCTTTCCGCCTCCTGGACTCCCGATATCTGGGGTGGCACCCGCCGTGAGGTAGAAGCCGCCATGGCCTCCCTGGGCTCTACCGAGGCCGCTGCAGCTGCCACGCGCACGGCGCTGGCCTCCAGCATTGCGGCCTCGTATTTCCAGTGGATTTCCGCCAAGGAAAGCCTGCGTATCGCCAAAGAACAGCTGGAATACCAGGAGCGTACCTACAAGGTGACCCAGGAGCGCCATGCCTCCGGCATGGAAAGCGCACTGGCCCTTTCTGAATCCCGCGCCACGATTGCCTCTACCCGCGCCCAGATTCCGGCGCAGGAGGCGAATATCCGCAGCTGCGAGACTTCGCTGGCCACGCTGCTGGGCACCACGGTGGATAACATTGCCCTCAAACTTCCGCCGCAGGCAATTTACAATATGATTCCCTCTGTGCCCACCGGCCTGCCTGGCGAACTGCTGCGCCGCCGCCCGGATATCATCAGGGCCGAGCATGACCTGCACGCCGCTACCGCCCGCATCGGTGTGAGCGTGGCTAATCTGTTCCCGAAGCTTTCGCTCACGGGCGGCGCTTCCTCCAGCGCGGGGACTGATTTCTCCGGCTTCTGGGCCAACAGCGCCTGGAATCTCGGCGCTTCTGCCAGCCAGACCCTCCTGAACCGCACGGCTCTCAATGAGGCGGTGAAGCAGGCAGAGCTGACCCAGCAGAGCAGCATGCAGACATACCGCAAGACTGTGCTGGCCGCCTTTGCCGAGGTGGAGCAGTGCCTCATCGACTACGCCAGGCTCACCAATCAGCTGCCGCAGTATGAGGCTGCCCGCGCGGCCAATAAGGAATCTGCCGAGCTTTCCCTGCGCCTGCACCACGAAGGCATGGCTGATTTCCTGAGCGTGGCCTCTGCCGAGCGCGCCTGGTTGTCTTCTGAACTCAACATCATCTCCACCCGCCAGAACATCCGCCTGGCACTCGCAAAGCTCTGCACTGCCCTCGGCGGCGGCTGGCCCGTGGATAAGAACAAATAATCCGAGCCACTTTTTCCCAGTTTTACCCCTGTCTTGGGCGCGCGCCCGTTCTCTCATGTACGGGGCAATGTCAGGTGCTATCCTGGAAACAGGGGCTTATGGGCAGCTGCGCCGCAGTTTTGCGAACCGTGGCATTCGTCCGCGCCTCAGCTACTATCGCAGCGGCAATGGCGCAGAGGTTGATTTTGTACTGGAAATGAACGGAAAACTGTACCCCATAGAGGTTAAACGCAGCAGCTCCCCCAAATTAAGCGATTTGCGCTCTGCTGGCACTATGCCTCTTGCTCCGGGGGTGGAATTGCAGTCTGGCGTGGTGCTGTGTACCGCAACGGAAATCCTGCCCCTTGGCAAAGGAAACTATGCCTACCCCATTTCCATGTTGTAATCATTATTCACTATTCATTTCCAATGTTTTTTTTCTCGCTGGCGCGATTTAGGCTTGCGTGGGGGCGTGGGTGTAGTAACATGGGAGTGGGCACACTGTGCCCAACCTATAAAAATCTCTCAAATGCCCAGGCCGCCGGGTATGTGCAGGCAGAGCCGGGCATCATTCCCCACAGTAATCCGATTCAATAACCAACATGGCTGAACATCATACACAGGGCCGGCAGGGTCAGGGAGCCCGCCGCCGCCGTAATAACAAGGGCCGTCCGTACCGCCGTCGCATGCCGCGCCAGGAACAGCCCGCTCCCAAACCCAGTCTGCTGCAGCGCATCCTTAGTTTCTTCGGCATCGGCAAGAAGAAGGACGCCGCCAAGAAAGATAACCGTAAGAACGACAAACGCAAGCCCAAGGAGAATGTGCGTATTGCCAAGGGACGCAGCAACCAGGGCGGCAATCCCGCTGCCCGCCAAGAGAAGCAGCGCCGCCGCCCGGCTTCTGTTGCCCCCACCCGCAATGCCCGCCTCTATGTAGGCAATCTCTCCTACGAGGCTTCTGAAGCCGAGCTGGAAGACCTCTTCAAGGGCTTTGGCAACGTGCGCAGCGTCGAAATCATCTACAACACCCGCACCTATAAGAGCAAGGGCTATGCCTTTGTGGAGATGCAGAAGCTCGAAGACGCTCAGCGCGCTGCCGAGGTGCTTCACGGCCAGCCCTTCATGGGGCGTGAACTCATGGTGAGCGCTGCCAGCGAACGCCAGGAAAACGCCGATAAACCAGAGGAGACCCCCGCAGAGGCTCCGGCAGAAGCCGCCACAGAGCCCGCTGCTCCCGAAGCACCGGCTGAGGATTAATTTTACTTACACTTGATTTGATGCAATTGCGCGTACCCAGGACGGGTGCGCGCAATTTTTTTCATGTTGCAAAAAGATGCAAAAAGATGCAAGCTAAGACTTTACATGTTCAGGGGTTCTTGATGTAATAAGCGTATAAAAATAAGTAAGTTCTATGCTGTGGTCAGATATAGAATCCGGTGAATCCGAGGTGTTGGAGTTCAAACGCGAATTGCCATCCAAGGATAAAAAGGTGATGAAAACGGTGGTGGCGTTTGCCAACTGCCAGGGTGGCCGCATCATTTTTGGGGTGGATGATAAGACGCATGAAGTGCTTGGGGTGTCGGAGAACGACCGCGCACGCTTGCAGGAGAAGCCGGGGCTACCTACCGCATCAGCGACCGCTGGAGCGCCAGCTACAGCTTCTGATAAGAAGTTAACAGAACAACATCATCGCGGCGGCATTCCGGAGTTCCGGAATGAATGCCGCCGTATTTATCGGCGCGCAATGCCGATAAATCATACGCCGTTAACGCGGCGTATGATTTATTTATCTCGCATATGGGGAAGGGGTGTGATATGATGCAGCCATGTACATACAGGACCAGTTGCAGGAGATTAAAGCCGGTATAGCCGCAGCAGAGCAACGCGTGGGACGCCCGGCGGGCAGTGTGAAGCTGCTGGCGGTGAGCAAGACTTTCCCGGTGGAGGATATCATGCAGGCATATAACGACGGGCAGCGTTTGTTCGGCGAGAACCGCTTGCAGGAAGCCATGGGCAAGATGCCGGAAATGCCGGGTGATTGCGAGTGGCACCTTATCGGCCCGCTGCAGCGCAAC
>JAFZGH010000117.1 GCA_017555465.1 Akkermansia sp.
CGATATCCTGAGCATCAACGGTGCATCCGCTGCCTGTGTGATTTCTGACCTTCCCTTTGCAGAGCCCGTGGGCGCTGTGCGCGTGGGCCGTATCAATGGCGAGTTCGTGATTAACCCCACCAACTCCCAGCGTCTGGAGTCTGACCTTGACCTGGTGTATGCCGGTTCCAAGGATCAGGTAATCATGATTGAAGGTTCTGCCAATGAACTGCCCGAAGAGGACTTCATTGCTGCTCTGCACTACGCTCAGGAAAATGTGGCTAAGATCTGCGCTGCCCAGGAAGAGCTGCGCGGTATCTGCGGTAAGCCCAAGCGCGAATATGAGCTGACCCTGGCCAAGCCTGAGCTGCTGGAAATCGGCTATCAGGTGGCTGGTGACCGCATTGAGGAGGCTATCTATGCCCCCAACAAGATTCAGCGCCAGAAGCAGGTGGGCGCCCTGCGCGACGAGGTGGAGGCTGCCATTAAGGCCACATACCCCGAGGCTACCGATTTCGACGTGGAGCAGGTGTTCGAATACATCCAGAAGAAGGCTTTCCGTATCTCCATCATGGAGCAGGACAAGCGTGCTGACGGCCGCGCCATCAAGCAGCTGCGCCCGCTGGAGGCCGAGGTGAACGTGCTGCCCCCCGTGGTGCACGGTTCCGCTCTCTTTGCCCGCGGTGAGACCAAGTCTGTGTGCCTTGCCACCCTGGCTCCCATGGAAGAGAAGCAGTACCTGGACAACTACACCGGTTCTGTGGATGAGAAGCGCTTCATCCTGCACTACAACTTCCCTCCGTTCTCTGTGGGTGAAACCGGTCGTTTCGGTGGTCAGAACCGCCGCGAAATCGGTCACGGTGCCCTGGCTGAACGCTCCATCGCTCCGGTGATTCCGGATGAGAACGACTTCCCCTACGCCATCCGCGTGTCCTCCGAGATTATGGAGTCCAACGGTTCCACCTCCATGGCTTCCGTGTGCGCCGGCACCATGTCCCTGCTGGCCGCCGGTGTGCCGCTGAAGCGCCCGGTTTCCGGTATTTCCGTGGGTCTGGTGACGGAGTTTGAGAACGAAGGTGACCGCGAGCCCAAGCGCTACAAGACGCTGCTCGACATCATCGGTTCCGAGGACTTCTACGGCGACATGGACTTCAAGCTCTGCGGTTCCTCTGTGGGTGTGACCGGTTATCAGCTGGACCTCAAGCTGCCCGGCATTCCGCTGTACATTCTGGAAGACGCCATTCACCTGGCCCGCAAGGGCCGCCTGGATGTGCTCGATACCATGAATGCCTGCATCCCCGGCCCGCAGGCTATGAGCCCGAACGCCCCGCGCATCGAATCCACCAGCATCCCGCAGGATCGCATCGGTGAGCTTATCGGCCCCGGCGGCAAGAACATCAAGGCTCTGCAGGCTGAGACCGGCACCGATATCAACATCGAGGAAGACGGTACGGTTCGCATCTACGGCAGCCGTCAGGAGGGTGTGGAGCGCGCTCTGTACCTCATCGACCGCATGTTCAAGGAAATCGAAGTGGGTGAAACCTACGAAGGTAAGATTGTTTCCACTAAGGAATTCGGTGCCTTCATGGAAGTGCTGCCCGGTAAGGACGGCCTCATCCACATCTCCGAGCTGGCCGAAGGCCGCACTCAGAAGACTGAGGATGTGGTGAAGGTTGGTGATATCGTGACCGCCAAGTGCATCGGTATCGATGACAAGGGCCGTGTCAAGATGTCCATCCGCGCCGCTGCCCGCGACCGTAAGGCTAAGGAGGCTGCTGCTGAAGAGCAGGCCTGATAAACCTTATCGAGAGGATGTTTTCAGCTGCCGTCTGCGGTTGCAGACGGCAGCTTTTTCGTAAGCCTGTATGTAAACTTAAAAAAAAATGCCCCTCTAAGGTTTTTTTGATTGCATTTGGTTGCATTCTGGTATAGATATATTAGCGAACAGCTGCAAATTTTTTAACTTACACCATGTGGAAATACATCATCATCGCCGCCGTCGTGCTCTTCCTGGGGGCATGTTTTCTTTTTTACAAAAATAATGAAGCTCTCACCGGCCCGGAGGGCGAGGTAGCTGCCTTCCAGGCTCAGTTTGATATGGCTAAGAAAAAAGCCGTTGATATTGAGAAGGATCAGGCAGTGAAGCGCTATGCTGAGCTGCGCAATGCCTATTTCAAGCAGCAGAGCGATAAGTACAACGAGGAACGTACGGCTCTTGATGCTGAGGATGCCCCGTTGGTGCAGGAAATTGCCAAGGCAACTGCAGACCTGGACGCAGCCAAGGCTGATTTCAAGCGTTATCAGGAGCAGTTCAAATCTTTCCAGAAGGACGCTACTCAGGCTGCTGGTGTGGAAGATGCTGACGATGAGGAAAGCCTGAAGCTGGTCGGTCAGCGTATTGCTGAGCTTGTCGAGACCAACAATGCTCTGGAAGCTCAGGCTGCAGCTGAA
Organism: Akkermansia sp.; assembly: GCA_017555465.1. Classification (GTDB taxonomy): domain Bacteria; phylum Verrucomicrobiota; class Verrucomicrobiia; order Verrucomicrobiales; family Akkermansiaceae; genus Akkermansia. The sequence goes on from JAFZGH010000117.1 coordinate 2,431, forward strand.
GAAAAGATGACCCAGGACCTGGGCGCTGAAAGTGAGCGCACGCTGGCCATGATTGAGGCTGCTAAGCAGCTGGCAGCAGACCGCCTGGCCCGTCTTTCTCCCGTGGAGCTGAAGTGCTCTGTGGCATCAGTAGACCCCACTTGGGATTATGTGATTCTCGATAGCGGTATCGACAAGGGTATTGTGATTGGCTCCCGCCTGGCCGTGATGCGCGGGGAACAGAAGGTGTGTGAACTTACTGTGACCCTGGTGGAAAGCAGCAAGGCCAGTTGCGATGTTGTGTACAGCACCATGCGCCCTGGCGATAAGGTGCAGCCTGGCGATACTGTTGTTTCTGTCCGCAATAACTAAGAAATCTCCTTACACCTTTTAATATGAAAATCTCTCAACTTCTTGCTTCTCTTCTGGTTCTCCTGCTGGCAGGTGCTGGTGTTAAGTATTCTGCCAGTCAGCAGAATGTCATGGATGTGCTGATTGCTGCCCATGGTGGTGGTCAGCAGGTGGACGCTAGCAGTGCAACAGGTCTGCGCAAGCTGAATCAGGATCTGGACGCCGAGCGTGGTTCCGTTTCTTCCGAGCGTGCTGCAGCGGTCAAGGCTGCTGAAGCTGCCCGCGTAGAAATGCGCGACAGCCGCGTGAAGCGCGATGATTCCCAGGCTAAGCTCGATGGTCATAAATCTGACCTTGAAGGCCTTCGTTCCAAGGTGGATGCTATGACTGAAAGCGTGGAAAAGCTGCGTGCTTCTTTCAACGAAGCTGTTGAGCACATCAAGGCCTCCAATGCTGTGGAGATTGATGCCAGTGTTGACTTTGTCACTGTGCTGGAAGCCATTAAGGGCGTGGTGGAACGCGAAGAAAAGCGCACTGCTGAAATTAACGAACGCCTGGCTGACTGGCAGGCCGCCCGCACAGCCGCCACTGAAAAGCTGGCCAAGGAAAAGGTGGAGCTGAATCGCCTTACTGCTATCAATGACAAGTTCTTCACTGATTACACCAAGAACGACGACGAATTCCCGCTGCTTGCTGTGGATTCCCGTTGGAAGTTCGTGGTGTTCAATGCTGGTGCTGAAAGCGGACTTGTTCCTGGCGATGTTACGCCGCTGCTTGTGAAGCGCGGTGAGGTGGTGGTGACTCCCCTGCGTATCGTGACCATCTCTGGCGGTATGGTAGTGGCTGAATATGAGCCCAAGAACCTGCAGCCGGGTGTGCGTCCTGAGCTGGGTGACCGCGTATTCCGCGTGAAACCGCTGGGTAACTGATAGCTGCCGTGCAGGCAAGTGATATATCTTTCGCCGCCTGCCCGGTATGGGCAGGCGGCTTTTCAATATATTAGCCAATAAGACAATGATGAAGAACATGCTGATGCTGGCACCGCTTGTGGCGGTGATGATGACGGCTTGCCAGCCGCCCATGCCGGCGGTGCCCCCGAGCAACCGTCAGGTGGTGGCTCCTAAGGGGAGCTCTGATGCCGTGAAGCCCTGGAACAATACCACCCGCAAGGA
>JAFZGH010000118.1 GCA_017555465.1 Akkermansia sp.
CTGGCGCTCCTGTTCCTCCTTGCCGCAAGCGGCATCTTCTTCTACCTGCGCAAACGCATATCAGACAAGGACTGACGGCATTTCCCCTCCTTAATGCACCACGAGATTGCTGATGGAATACCACAGGAGGATATGCGCCAGAGCCATCGGCGTGGTATACAGGAAGCTGGTGACAAGGCTGCGCCTCCACCCCTGCTGCAACACATAGCGAAGAACAAAGAGAAGAGCCAGCAGAGAGATGATGATGTTGACGCAGACAATCAAATCAACATCACCCAGAGCCCCAGCGGCTCTGATGTTTGAGAAAACTAGTCCGTGCAGGGTCAGATAAGAGCCGACAGCCAGAAGAGAAATCCATTTGCCCCCCATTTCACTCTTACGGGTGCATAACCAGATGAACAGCCATATCCAGGCATATTCAAAAATGAGATTTCGCGTCAGTCTTACCAGAAGAGGAACCTCCGGCATATCAAAAGCAGCAATTACAATCCCCGCCGCGCTGCAGACCAGCGAATAAATACCAAAAGAAAGAACCACCTGCCTCCACGGGCATTTGAGCATATACACTCCCAACAGATACAGCAGTCCCGCCACCGAATACTTCACATGCAGGAGCATCTGGTATTGCCACCCCATCGCCTCCTGCATCAGCAGCACATACAAAGCACCGGCAGGCACCAGAATCGTGGCATAGCGCGCCGCCTCCCGCTTGCCGGGTCGCAGCCAGAGCAGCGCAGCAAAAATCCCCACCAGACTCAGCAGAAATTCATCTTCGGTTTGAGAAAACATGGTCGTCAGGCATCAACAAGCACTTCGCGGGCGCGCGTAGCACCGGAGGGAGCGGAAATAACGCCGTTCTCCTCCATCATATCCATAATCTTGGCAGCGCGACCATAGCCGATGCTGAAACGGCGCTGCAGCAGCGAGGTACTCGCCTTGCGCTCTGTCACCACCAGCTGCACGCAGCGGGTGTAGAGTTCGGAATCCTCATCGCTCATGCCCTTGTTGCCGATGCGGCCACCATTGTCCGCATTCGGAGAACCTCCATCGGCATTGTCCATTTCGGCAGCCACGCCCTGCTCAAACTTCTGCTTGGCATGGGCGGCACAGTGGGCAATGATTTTGGCAATCTCGGCATCGCTCACAAAGGCGCCCTGCACGCGGGTCATCTTGGTGATGCCGCCGGGCGGCAGGAAGAGGCTGTCGCCTTTGCCCAGCAGGTTTTCGGCACCGGCGGTGTCCAGAATAATACGGGAATCCAGCGGGCTGGCCACGCGGAAGGCAATGCGGCTCGGGATGTTAGCCTTGATAGTGCCGGTCACCACATTGGCACGCGGGGTCTGCGTGGCTGCCACGAGGTGGATACCGGCGGCACGGGCCTTCTGCGTCAGACGCGCAATGTAGTTCTCCAGGTCTTCCTTCACCACCATCATCAGGTCAGCCAGCTCATCAATGATAATGACCACATAGGGCAGCTTGAGCGGAACCGGCTCCGGGTCATCGAAGTCAAATTCATCCTGCTTCTCCTCACCCAGGGGGATTTCCTCCTCTGCCTGGCGCTCGATTTCGCTGGCCCAGGCTTCCACAGCTGCGTAATCGATGGGGGACTCTTCCATCTCCTCCGGTTCATCCACAGGGCCGTCATCCTCGCGGTTGTTGAAGTCCTCGAAGTTACGCACGCCCACCTGGCTGAACAGGCGGTAGCGGCGCTCCATTTCATTGACCGCCCAGCGCAGCGCACCGATGACGCGTCCCGGCTGAGTCACCACCGGGCAGATGAGGTGCGGCAGCTTGCGGTACGGCTGCATTTCCACCACCTTGGGGTCAACCAGAATGAGCTTCAGCTCCTCCGGACGGAACTTGTAGAGCATGGAAAGAATCATGCTGTTGATGCACACCGATTTACCAGAACCAGTCGTACCGGCCACCAGTGTGTGGGGCATGGCCGCCAGGTCGCCGATAACGGCATTGCCGTACACATCTTTACCCAACGCCACGGGAATGCGCAGCTTCGGGTTGTTGAAATTGTCAGACTGCAGCAGCTCGCGCAGGTACACCGGGGATTTCTGCGCGTTCTCCAGCTCAATACCCACGGTATTCTTGCCGGGAATGGGGGCAAGAATGTTCACCGACTTGGAGCTGGTGGCCATCATGATATCCTTATCCAGCGTGGCGATACGGTTCACACGAAGCCCGCGGGGCGGATAGAACTCGTAGCGGGTGATACTCGGACCACGCGTAATGTCCCCCGGTTCCACAAGAATCTTGAAGGTCTCCAGGGTTTCGATAATGCGCTGCTGTACATCCATCATCTCCCGTTGGGCAGCCTCCGTCACATCGTCCGATACCGGTTCGAACTTCAGCAGGTCATACGGCGGCAGAGGGTAATCCTCGTACTGCACGCGGGTATCCTTCTTTGCGGTAACAGGTGCTGCTTTCTTCGGCGTATTGATACGGCTGGAAGCGGCAGCGGGTTTGGGCTCGGGTTTCGGGGCAGGCGCTGGCGCAGCCGGGCGATTTCCCATGCGGCGGTCCACCTGTTCCGCCAGGCGCGAGTTCACGACCGAGCGGCGCGGCGCGGCAGGCTGCGGCGTGTTTTCACGGCCGGGGGCGTTCTGAAGTGCAATCTTCTCCTCCACCGGAGCCATCAGATCCAGAAGGTTATTACGGTTAGCTGCAGGAGCATACTGGCGACCGCGGCCAGTCGGCGGGCGCTGCAGCTCCACGCGTTCAGCCTCGCGGCGGCGGCTCTCTGCCATCTGCTGTTCAAAAGACAGCACGGGCGGGTAATCCGGCTCTTCGTAGGTATCCACATAGCGCTGAGGGGACTGATTCCCCCGCTGCCGAACAGGCTGTACCTCCTCCTCGCTACCGAAAAGGTCTTTCTGCCCCCCTGCTCTGCGGGCTTCTGCAGCAGCCACCTCGGCATCGGCCGCAGCTGCATCCTTGGCCGCGGCCAGTTCACGCTCCAACTGTTCCTGGCGCTCGCGCAGGCGCTGCTCACGCATCGCGCGGCGCTCCTCCCGGCGCCTCGCGCGGTTCTCACGCCAGCGGCACCACAAATCAGAAATGTCATACCACACTTCCTTCCAGAAGCGGATAAAGGTATAACGCGCAAAATAAATCCACGCCACGGCGTGCAGCAGCAGGAAGGAAACAAGGGCCCAACGTGTGCCGACCAGAGGCTCCACCAGGCAGCATCCATCCAGATACCCCAGCAGACCACCCACAGAATACAAGCTGTGCGCACGCTGCCAGCTGCTCAGGAACCAAGGCTGCAGGGCAAAAATAGCACAACCGAAAATCACCAGGCATATCATTGCCACCATCTGCAGCACATACGGACGGTGCGGCCAGATGAGAAGGCCACCGGCAAAAATCACCAGCAGAGCCAGGGCATAGAACGAAGCAGCCCCCAGAAACCAGTTACACAGCCCGGCCAGATACAGGCCAATCAACCCCAGCCAGTTGGTGCAAGGTGCTTCCTCTGCAGCCGTGCCGCCAGTGGGATTCAGAAAATCCCACCCCATCTCGCCATGCTCATAACTCAGGAGAGCGGCCCCCATCAGCAGGGCAAAAAGAATCAGACACGACGCCGTCACGCGCGTGGGCCATGTTCTATCTCCTCTCCGGGGCAGCTGGGGTTCCATTTCGTACTCCATACAGCAACACGCCTATCATACGGGTTTCCGAAACATTTCGCAAGTTCAAATTACGTTCTATCTCTCCTATTTCCTACAATCCACTATCCGCATTCGTTTCCTGTTCAGGGGAGTATATATGTATCGATCGCTTACCTGCTATCTACAACAAATTCATGCGACTTGCGTATCAGCCCGTTAAAAAATCATTTCCAGAAAAACACTGCGCCTGATAGTACAGAAAAAAGCCTCTCCTGTTCCTATAGGATACCGGAGAGGCTTCTGAATAATCAGAGGAAAGAGCTTTATTCGTCGCCAAGGTCATCCTTGGCATCAAATTCTTCCGACTCTGTATCAAAGTCAGCTTCCTCGTACTTCTTGAACTTCTTGACGCGCTGATTGGCAGGCAGCGGAGCAAGCACCATTGTGACCGTATTACCGGCCAGCTTGGCAACCTGGTCAACCTGCCCCATGGTCTTCATATCTTCAACCACCTTGGCCATAACTTCAAGACCGAGCTCGCGGTGGGCATTCTCGCGGTTACGGAAGCGAAGCTGGAAACGCACCTTGTGACCATGGTCAAGGAACTGCTCAGTACGTGCCATCTTGACATTGTAGTCGTTCACGTCTGTGCCAACGCGAAGCTTAACTTCTTTCATCTTGGTCACTTTGGACTTGTTGTTCTTCTGCAGCTTGGCCTGCATGTACTTAAACTTGCCATAGTCAATAAGACGGCATACAGGCGGGTCTGCGTTGGGCGCAACCTCGACGAGGTCAAGTCCGATTTCCTTGGCTTTGGCGAGAGCATCGCGGGTAGCCATGACGCCGAGCTGGTCACCCTTGGCGGTGACGACTCGTACCTTGGGGGCACGGATTCGGTCGTTGACGCGAATCTGCGGTTCTTTTTTGCCGCCTTTTTCACGCTGGGTGCGGTTATTGGCGGTGTTATTGGGTTTCTGGGGGGCTGCCACTTGTGTGTGTTCTTGGTTTAGTCCTGGAGTTCAGCAGCAGCGGGGAGGCACACGGTCCATCCCCTGCTGCTGCAGAAAGGGGTTATTGTTGTTCTTTTACTTCGGGTTGCAACGCCGGGCGGATAAGGCGCTGGCTGATTTCCTGCTCGAGAGCTTCAATGAAGTCATCCACAGCCATGGTGCCGATGACATCCAGCTCGCGGTGGCGGATAGATACTTTGCCTTCCTCGGCTTCGCGCTGTCCGACCACAATCATATAGGGCACGCGGTCGAGACGAGCGTTGCGAATCTTGGCACCAATCTTATCGGGAGCATCATCGAGCTTGACACGAACAAACTTGGAGGCAAGCTTGGCGCGCACCTGCTCAGCAAAATCTGCCACCTTGTCGGAGATAGGAAGCACTCGCACCTGCTCGGGGGCGAGCCAGGTGGGGAACTTGCCAGCAAAGTGCTCGATGAGAAGACCGGTGAAACGCTCCATGGAACCGAAAGGTGCACGGTGAATCATCACCGGACGATGCGGCTTGTTATCTGCACCAGTGTAGTTCAGGTCAAAGCGCTCAGGCAGGTTGTAGTCCACCTGTACGGTGCCCAGCTGCCAATCACGGCCGATGACGTCGCGCACAATGAAGTCAATCTTGGGGCCGTAGAACGCAGCTTCGTTCTCCGCCTCGATGAAATCAAAGCCTTCCTCGCTGAGCACTTCGCGCAGGGCCTGCTCCGAAAGCTTCCAGTTTTCGATGGAACCGACGTACTTCGGATCGCTGTAATCCTTATCACGCAGAGAGAGGCGGACTCGGAAATCATTCATCTGCAGCGTACCGAGAATATGCTTCACAATGCCGATGCATTGCTGCACTTCGTCCTTGATCTGGTCAGGGCGGCAGAAGATGTGAGCGTCGTCCTGGGTAAAGCCGCGCACGCGAGTCATACCGCCCAGCTCACCGCTCTGCTCCCAGCGGTACACTGTGCCGAATTCGGCCAGACGCACGGGAAGGTCGCGATAGGAGTGCGGGTCATTCGCATAAATGCGGATGTGGTGCGGGCAGTTCATGGGCTTGAGCATGAAACCGCTGATGGTGCGGGTATCCAGCGCATTGAACAAGTCTGCGCAGGAGGCATTCTCATCGCGCAGGCGCTTGAAGTCATCCGGA
>JAFZGH010000119.1 GCA_017555465.1 Akkermansia sp.
CACATTTTCTTGAGGACTTTTGTAAAATCCGGGTTTTGCCGGGGCTGTCTTCCTTTGCGTAATCGAGCAGCCTGGTGGTAAATCATATTACAGTCATCCAATTTCTCATTGAACAGGTTAGCGCCGTGGTGTATGCTGGGTGCATGAGACGGGCTGATATTGTCAAAGCTGCATCGGCTGCCTTATTGCTGGGGCTTACCTCGTGTACAAACTTGTGCCAGTATGTGGCAGATTGTGGCGCGGAGTACGATGGTGTGGAGCTGACGGAGCGCGAGTGTTACTACCGCCACGGCGGCAGAAAATACGTGCGGGGGCAGCGTGCGAAATTCAAACGCACGTCAGTCCAGAATCCCTACCTGCTAGGCAAGCCGATTCCTGACCAATATGAGGTAAAACCGGAAACACTGGGGGAAGTGGTGTATCGAGAGCTGCAGTTAGACCGGGGCGGTATGTGGAGTCTTTCGGGTAACTGGAAGTCTCTTACTCTGAACGATACGCGTGCGTACCCTATGCCGGAGAGAACCAGCCTGGGCTGGGCGTCTGTCAATGAATACAGCAGAAAACTGACCCCTCATGCCTTTTATGCGTACCCGCTGGCAACGGTAGTCGGCGTCTGCATCGATGTGCCGCTTAACATTGCCGGTGGTGCTGCGGCTGTTTGCTTTGCTGGTGGCGCATTGGTGGTCAGTGGGGTGGTCAATGTTGTTACATGGTGCCTGCCTGAGTCGGATAAATCTGCCGATAGCAGCCCTGAATGAGTATTGATGTGATGAATATGATGAAACAATTCCTGATGGTCATGGCGGCGCTGCTGGCGCTGCCGCTGTGCGCGGCGAGTGCTGGAAATCCGCGGGAATTGGCACAGCGTGCTTTCCCGCATGCCACGCAGTGGACAGAAACGAGCCTTTCTCCCGGGCTTGTGTTGCTGCGTGGTTCTATGGCAGCCGCCTCATCTGCCAGAACCATGCACATGTATCTGGGAGTGCAGACGGATACCGGCAACCCCCGCATTGTGCTGACCCATGACATTGCTGCTGCGTGAGCCCTCCATTTGGAATGCTCGCCTGCGTACTGCTGAATTTGCGTTTACCCGCAGGCACGTTTATATTGTAGAAGGGGCGTCTGTACAGGTGTTACCCCTCGATGAAAGCCTCGGTATCACTCTGGAGGAACCTGCTGGCCGCGTGGGTAATATCTACCTGCGCCAGAATGATAAGATGAGGGCGGTCATTCATACGGCATTCCGCCGGGTGAAGGTGCACTACGATTCCAGCGCACTGGATACCAGCGCGCCGTTCCAGGGCTTCTTGCAGATAGAGCACGCGGCTGCGGTTTGCCGCATGCTTGAAGAATGCCGAAAACTTGCCGGCAAGTCCTGATTTTCAGGTATACCACCCAACATCCGCCTTTGCTTCAGGGGATGCAAGGCGGTTTGTGCAAAGAGATGCTGCAGTGATTACTGGTTGCAGCGTACCACGGCCTGGCTTACCGGTGTAGAATCAGCACTACCGGGTGTACCGAAGATAGCACCCAGGAGCAGGCAGATAGCCAGGGTGAGCGTGGCTCCTATGATGGTGTAGATGTTGTTGAAATTCATGGTAAGGTGATACAGCTTCTTTCTTTATAGCATAGTTTTTGCTTTGGTCAAGATAAAAAAGAAAGCGGCGCAGCATTCTGTGAGGAAGCTGCGCCGCTGAAGGGATGATGCTTGTGTGGCGTTATCAGAAGGCCAGGTAAGCCTGGATGCCGGTAGCGCTCACGGTGCTCACATTGCGGTAGGCCGGGTCAATGTAGAGCTGGTAGAAGGGGGCAATGGACACGTACTTGTTGAGCTCGTAGTGGTAGGTGAACTCCATGACCTTCTCGTAGGCGTTCACGAGTTCGGAATTATCCGTATCTGCGCACTTGTACACACCGAAGCAGGCGCCGAAGTAGTCCTGCGGACGGCTGGGGACGAGGCGCAGCGTGGTGCCGACCATGGCTTCCTTGCGGGCGCGCTGGTGCTCGCTGCTGGCGCAGGCCAGGCGGGCGTATACCTTCACGCGGTCAGACACGTTGTATTCCACACCAGTCATGATACCGACGGAGTTGTGGTCTTCGTCGCCACCGTTGTAGCCGGGGGTATCCATGCTGCAGAAGAAGGGAGCCACGCGCCAGGTGCCCTTGCCATCGGCAAAGTGGTGGCCGTATTCGGTGACCACGGCCCAGCCATTGGTGTTGTCCAGGTTGAAGGGGTTGTCGCCCAGCCCCAGACCGGTGCCGATGACGGCGGCGGTTACGAAGTTGTTCGGGTCAATCTCGTGCTGCAGCACAGCACCGGGGGTGCCGTAGTACATGGGAAGCACGGGGGATTTCTCGAACGCGTCGTTCACGAAGCGGGCGTGGCCGATGCGGTCGAAGTACAGGCTCATCCAGATGACACCGGCGTTCAGGCAGGTGCGCTTGTTGTTGAAGTACTGGCGCAGGGTGGCGTTGAGAATGTAGTAGCCGGCAGGGCCCACAGAGTCGGTGTGCTGGCCGGTGCCGATGCCCATGCCGCCATCATAGAACTGGTGCTTCTTGGCGGAATCGTGATCAAGGCCCCAGGAACCGCAGCCTGCCACGCTCAGCCAGGTGCCGCCGTTCACATCGTCGCGCACGAGGCGCTGGTCCACCTGGGTGAAGAGCAGGGCCATGTTGCAGGTGGATTCGTACCCGGCACCCTGGTTGTCGATATCCCAGTGTGCACCATAGAGCTCAAAGAAGAAACCAGTGCCGGTGGCATCGTACAGCTTCTTCTTGAAATCAGGAGCATCTTCACCGGGGATATTCAGCGGACCGTCGTAGAACATGCGGTAGGCATCGCAGGTCTCGGTTGTCTGGGTGCAGGGCTCGCCTGCCTGGGCAATCCCGGCAAGAGCCATCACGGAAAGGAGTATGTTCTTGAATTTCATGTTAGTAATAGAGGAGTGTCGGGAGACAGTACCACACAATAACAATACCTGCAAGCTAATAAGCATAAACCGCCGCTGTTTTTTTTCAGCGGCGGCCTTTTTTGGGGTGAAAAGCGGTATTATGGCAGTGCATCCAGTGCTTTTGCGGTCGATTCGATGAGGTTGCGGGCGCGCTGCACATCGCCGGTGTGCCCGGTGCCTTTGCTGCGCTCTACGCTGAACAGGGTAAGTAGTTGCTCGTCCATGTGGCGGATGATTTCTGCCGCAGCGGGGGATTCAGCCGCGCGGGCGCGGAGCTGGTTGATTTTTTCGTAGTTTTCAATGCCATCGCGCAGCCGCTCAAAGCGGACGGAACTGCGATTGCCCGGGTATACCAGGAAACAATCGCCGGAGGGCCAGTGAACAAAATCTGTGGTTTCAAAGGGATTGCGGTTCCACGAATTGTAGGCCCAGCGCAGGAATCCGTCCAGGTGGTTGGCGGCGGCAAAGAAACCGAGCCATTCTGCCTCCGCCGGCGGGGAATTGGTGAAGGTATTGGGCCTGGCCGGGTGCAGGCACACATAGAAGGTGGTGATTTTTCCTGCGGCCTTGCGTTCCCTGAGCAGCTCGCCCAGGGCGCTGCCGGCATGCGTGAGCACGGGGGAAATGTTGTAGACCTCCCGCGTGAGGGCCGAGGGCTTGTCCACGGCGGAGGCAATGCGGAAGGCGGGTGCATGTTCCTTTACCAGAGCCATCGCGGCGCGCACGTAGGCATCCGGGCGTTCATCGATGGCGATGCAGGTTTTCTCTGCCCAGCCCCGGGCTTGCATGTGCTGGTGGAAATCGCGCAGGAAGGGGGCCCAGAGCGCTTCGTATTCCGGTGTGCCGGGCGTTGCCTTGATACTGGCGTAGCTCTGTGTGGCTTCATCGTAGAACTTCACGCTCAGATGCCAGGGTATCATCGTGTAGCAGCTGATCTGCCCGCGGATGCCGATTTCATCGTGCATGAAGGAGACCCAGGCATCAAACTCTGCGTAATCATAGCGCATCACGCCGTCCTTCCCGCGAATCCAGCGCACCATGCCGGGGAACCAGTCGTAAGTCTGCCCGTTCCAGGCTTCATCCAGCAGGGTGCAGGTAATGCACTTCTGCCCGGCCTCTGCCAGCCGCTTCATAAGCGGGCGCAGCAGCGCAAAATGCTCCGGCGACCAAGGCGTGACATCGTGCCAGCGTGCCACCGCCTGCGGGTGCTGCCACAAATCCAGGTGCATGCCCCATTTTTCTGGGGCTGGCAGCTGGTGCGGGCTTACCTCCAGCGTGATTGAGCGGCAGACTCCGGCGCAGCCTGGCGCACTCACCCAGACCTGGCCTGTGTAGCGTCCCGGTGCGGCATCCTGCGGCACATCCATCTGCACCCATATGCCCCGGAGGGTGCCATCCGGCGTATCGCAGCACGGCTCATGGCTGATGATATCTGCTGTGTTTGCCCCTGCTGCCCGGGTGTAGCGAATCATGGAAACAGAAACCGGGATGGTATCTGCACCATTGCTCACCCCGCTGCAGGTGACGCGCAGCTGCTGCACCGGGCCATTGGCGCGCACCACCAGCTGCGTGCTGCAGCGCTCTCCCCGCCAGGCAGAGAGGTGGGTAGCTGCTGCCGCGGGCCGGGCAGTGAGATTGTTGTCTCCCTGCGTGAGCTTGATATCCGGCGCTTCCATCAGCTCCAGAACGCTGGCGGGAGTGGCAGTTACTGCCTGCCGCGGGGCTGCTGCATCATAGAGCGGGTGGCGTTCTGCCGGCCACTGCGCGGCTGCCTGGTGCAGCGCAAAACTGAATATGCCGATGGTGAGAAATGTGCGCATCATGTCGATTGGTGGTGTATGTCTCCATTCTGCCCTATCTGTCAGCCCCTGAAATGCGGGTCAGACTATTGATAGCGCAGATTATTGAAAAATCAATGCGTCAGGGGAGCTGAATGGGCCCGAATTGATTTCTGGATTGCCTCGGCTGCTTTCCGGGTGCTCACATTGCGATCATAGAATGTGAGCAGCTCATTTCCCGTCTTGTTTTCAAAAATGGTGACATTGGCTTCTGTTGTGTATTGAACGGGAGCCAGGAAGATAGGTGGGCAGCCATTGATTGCCCATACAATCTGTCCCCAGAGCGGGAAGAGATAGAGCCAGCGGGCTGGTGTGGCCTGAGAACACTGCCCCTCGGTAATAACGGCGGTGTATGCTGCGGTGGCGTTGACATGTCCTTGCGCAGAGTTGTCAAAGGTGGCTCCAGCGACTTTTATCTGCCATTGGTTTTTTCTCAATTCTTCTTTTATGGCAGCATTGAGGCAGCCTCCCTGGGCTGGAACGGCAATCGTTTTGTTATTGCTATTGAATTGCCCGTATACATGGGGTTGATTCTGAATCTGCTGGCAGGAAGCCAGTAACAGCATGGCTGTAGAAAAGAGAATATGTTTTTTCATTGTGAGTAAGTGGCGAATTAGTTCTGGTGAAGCCATCGGCAGCAGGCTGCGGCAGACTCCTGCGTGGCGTGGGTATAGGTATTATTGGTCCAGAGTATGTAAAATTGTCCGGGCTGCACATCGTGTTCAAACGTACTGTCGTAGTGTTTCCCGTTGTAAAGAGAATTAACTCGAATCCGTTGCTTGCCGCATAATGGGATGCTGGCGCGTTCATCGGATATCTGGACAACATCATAAACTTTGGCTCCCCAAGCGTTGGATTCAGGCAAAACTATCTGCGGTGCCGGTGGTGCCGGTACCCGGGCGCAGGAAACAAGCATCATCGTCAGAAAAACAGGGAGGGCGTGCTTCATCTTAATCAAACTAACATTTAGTGACTTTTTTTGCAAGAAAAACGCATCAGAGGAGTGTTCTTCAAAACTATTCCCAGTTTGTCATTTCCTGGAACGCGGCAATGCGCCGGGCCAGCTCGTGAATACCCAGGGAGAAAAGCGAAATCGTGCCGAACTTTTCGCACACGGCGGCGGCAATGACCGTGGCAATGGCTACGCCGCGCTTCATATCCTCCCAGGCGGGATTGCCGCCATTCAGGCTCTTGGTCAGGTAGCCGGCCAGCGCGCCCATGTAGGCATCGCCCGCGCCGGTGGGGTCCAGTGCATGCTTGAGCGGCCATGCCGGGCAGCGGAACATTTTGAGCGCCCCCTCAGGCGTGCGGTGGAACAGGGTGGATCCATGGCTGCCGTGCTTCACAATGGCATAGCGCGGGCCTGCTGCCAGCAGCTTTTCTCCGGCTTCGAGGGAATCATCCGTCTGTGCCCAGAACTGCGCTTCCTCATCATTCATGAGCATCAGGTCCACGTTCTGAAGCAATTCCGTGGCGTATTCCGGCTCGCGCTCCAGCCAGCTCTTCATGGAATCTGCCATGCGGAAACAGGCATGCGGACACTGCCGTAGCATGCGGTTCTGCAGGCGCGGCGTCACGTTCGTGGCCACAGCAATGCTGCACCGCTGCAATTCCTCGGAAAGCTGCATCACCCAGTGTTCCTGTACCCCTTCGGTGCGGCTCACGGTGGTGCGGTTGTTCATATCTTCTTCATACTGCCCCGTCCAGGCGAAGGTCTGCCCTTTTTCTCGGGCAACATGCTGCATGTTCACGCCTCGCAGCTCCAGCGCCTGTGCCCAGGCCTCCGGGAAATCATCGCCCACCACGCCGACCATATCCATCTTATCCGTCACCAGTCGCGCCGCCAGCGCCGCATACGGCCCAGAGCCCCCCATCACAGAGTTTACCTGCCCACCGGGGGTGATGAGGGTATCAATCGCAATCGTTCCATATATCAGCGCGCGTCCGTTCATACCGCACCTCCTTCCAGCATTGTAAGCAATTCTTCTTCCCCGATGAC
>JAFZGH010000120.1 GCA_017555465.1 Akkermansia sp.
AAGTTATCCAGCAGGGCAATCTTGTCCGGGTTGGTACCGGCCAGCACCAGCTGGCGCACGGTTTCGTCCACGGTGCCGGTGCCCATGGCGTAGGGGTCGGTCTTGCCCCACTCCGGCAGAATGGCCAGAGCCAGGGACATGAGCTTGTCGGAGCCGTCGATATCGATGACGGAGGCGTCCTGCGGAGCATCGGCGCTGGCGCCGGCAAGCGGCTTCAGCACGGTGTTGCCCTGCACCTCGTGGTCATATTCGCGGATGATGGGCTCGCGGGAAACGATGGCGAAGTCGCCGAAGAGCTTCTTCAGGTCGCCGGCCAGGTCGGAATCATCCAGCGCCAGACCGGTCCTGGCCTCGCCCTTGGTGAACACGGAGGTCAGCTTCTTGATGGGGGCGTCGTGCAGCTTGGAGTTGTCCATCTCCACCACGCACTCGCCGTTGTGCCACACGCGCAGCACGCCGCTGTCGTTGGATTCGCCCAGTACGGTCATCTCCGTCTGGAATGTATCGGCCAGCTTCTGCAGCTCATCGAGGTTCTCCGGCTTCACGGCCATCACCATACGCTCCTGGGACTCGGAAAGGAAAATCTGCCAGGAAAGCATGTTGGTTTCCTTGAGCGGGGCGCGCTCCAGGTACAGGTTGCCGCCGGTCTCGGAAAGCATTTCACCCGCAGCGGAGGAGAAACCACCGGCGCCGCAGTCGGTCACGAACTCGATAAGGCCGCGCTCGCGGGCCTCCAGAATCACGTCCAGCGTCTTCTTTTCCTCGATGGGGTTGCCAATCTGCACAGCCTGCTGGTCTTCCTCGGCAGAGGCCTCGCCCATGGCGGCAGAGGAGAAGGTGGCACCGTGCAGACCGTCCTTGCCGGTGCGGCCGCCGATGACCACCACGGCCAGGCCGGGCTTCATTTCCTTGGCAATGTCCTCCTGCGGAATCACACCAGCGGTGCCGCAGAATACAAGCGGGTTGTAGATGTAGGTGGGGTCGAACTGGATGGCACCGCTCGTGGTGGGAATACCCATGCGGTTGCCGTAGTCGCGCACGCCGTGCACCACGCCGCGCATGATGCCCAGCGGGTGGATGATGTTGTGCCCCTCCACCATCTCCTGCGGGGTATCGGGAGCGCCGAAGCAGAACACGTCCAGGTTAGCAATGGGCTTGGCGCCCTTGCCCGCGCCCAGAATGTCGCGGATCACGCCGCCCAGACCCGTGTTGGCACCAGCGTAGGGCTCAATGGCAGAGGGGTGGTTGTGCGTTTCGGCCTTCAGGCACACGGAAAGCTTATCGTCCAGCTTGATGAAGCCGGCGTTGTCCACAAAGCAGCTCAGCACAAAACCGGGCTTCTTGGCCATGAGCTCCTTCGTGGTGCTCTGGATGAAGGTCTTGTACATGCTCTTAATCTCCTCCGTCTGGCCATCCACCGTGTGGTTGATGGTGGCGGCGAAGATACGGTGCTTGCAGTGCTCAGACCAGGTCTGGGCGATTACTTCGAGCTCCACATCTGTGGGGTCGCGGTCAATCTCGCAGAAAATCTGCTGCACCACCAGCATATCCTCGGTGGAGAGGGAAAGCTTCATGTTCTGGCTCAGCGCGGTCAGCTCGGCTTCGCTCAGGTTGCGGACAGGAATGGTACGGTATGTTGCCATAATAAAATGTTCAGATTTACTTCGTAACGCGTTACTTCCTTACTTCGTAATTCGTAACTCGTAATTTCAGTTGATTTTCCAGGTGTGGATGGCGGGGTTGCACACGTCCTTGCAGAAACGTGCCGAAAGCGCGGCGGCATCGCCCTGGCCGAACACATACACCTTCTGGGTGATGGTGAGCGCCGTGATGTTGAAGGGCAGACCCTTGCGGCCGCGGTAATTGGTGAGGATGGCTTCCTTCTCCAGGTCGAGCGCACCCTTCTTGATGCCGTAGGAAATGCTGAAGAGCTCGCCGCTCAGCGCGGGGGTGCCGTCCTCCTGCACCTTCTGGGAGATGGAGTCTACCAGCACGCTGCGCATGTATGCGGCGGCGGCTTCAGTATCGCCTTCGCACTCAATGGTGTACAGGCGGGTGTGGTTGTAGGTAAGCTGGTCTGCAATCGGCGTGTAGAGCAGCTTGTTGGCGTCCGTGGCCGATTGGAACCGGCTGAATACTTCAAACGTCAGTGTTGCCATATGGGTTTGTTTTCTTGGGGTTTGCGCGGGCGCGCGATAAGGTAAAAAGGCCACCGGCGGGCGCATTGCCACCGGTGGCCGGTTGGAAAAATTACTTCTGCAGGCGGTCCAGCACATCGGCGTAGGCTTCCATGAAGCCACCCAGACCCTGGCGGAAACGGTCCTTGTCCATCTTCTTGCCGGTGGCAACATCCCACAGGCGGCAGGTATCCGGAGAAATCTCGTCGGCCAGCACAATCTGGCTGGGGTCGCTGGCCAGGCGGCCGAACTCAATCTTGAAGTCGATGAGTCGCAGGTTGGCGGTCATGAAGAACTCCTTGAGTGTCTCATTGATGAGCAGGGCCATCTGCTTGATGGAAGCGCATTCCTCCTCGGTGGCGGCGCCCATCTCGCGGGCATAGTCATCGTTGATGAAGGGGTCATTGAGAGCGTCGTCCTTGTAGGAGAATTCCACGATGGGCTTCTTGAACTCCGTGCCCTCGGCCACGCCCATGCGCTTGGAGAACGAACCGGCGGCCACGTTGCGCACGATGACCTCCAGCGGCATAATGGAAACCTTCTTCACCAGCAGGTTGATGTCGTCCACATCATCCACCAGGTGGGTCTTCACGCCCTTATCTTCCAGCATGCGGTAGATGATGAGGGTGATAGCCTTGTTAAAACGGCCCTTGTTCTCGAAGTCTTCCTTCTTCACACCATTGAATGCGGTGGCGGAGTCCTTGTACTCCATGCGCAGAACTTCAGGATTTTCCGTCGTGAACAGTCTCTTGGCTTTGCCTTCGTAAATAGGTTCCATGATTGTATGCGGGG
>JAFZGH010000121.1 GCA_017555465.1 Akkermansia sp.
GCAGAAAACGCATGAAACACCTTCTTTTCACCGCTCTGGTGGCCGCCAGTCCGCTGGCCATGGCCGACATTTCACTGGGCACCCCTGCCCCGACTTCCCCCGCCGCTTCAGTCAGCGAAGAAGCCAAGCCTTACCTCGACATGGCACAGGAAATATTGGGAGCAGTGAAAAGTCTGACTTCCATCCTGGAATCCGTGAAGGACACAGCCAGCGCCGATGCAGCCGCCGCAGAGGTGCGCACCCTTACCACCAGCATGCAGGAAATTCAGGCGCGAGCCGAAGCCATGCCGCGGCCGAATGCCGCCGTGGAGCAACAGGTGCGCAGCAGCATCAACATACAGGAAGTACAGCAGATCGCCGCATCATTCATGAATTCCTTTATTCGCATCGGCATGAACAATGGCTACGGCTCCCAGGCTCTGCTCGATTCCCTGGGCCCGGTTATGAGCGCCATGCCCGGCAGCGTAGAATGATTCCCTCTCTACAGACCACACAAAAAAGCCACTCTCTCGAGTGGCCTTTTTTGTAAAAATCATCATTTTTCTTTCTGCTCGCGCAGTTTTGCCTGAATCCCGCGCAAGAACACCGTTTCCAAAGAATCGCGGGCGGGGCGGCAATCCTGCCAGGCATCGCCCGCCAGCTGGCGCAGTTGCTCCAGCAATTCGGGGGTGGGATTATTGAGCGTAATCTCCTGGTGGCGGTCATCACGGGTAAGCTCATCCATTGTGCCCTCGGCAATGAGACAGCCCTGGTAGAGCACCCCCACGCGGTCGCAGATTTCCTGCACCTGTTCCAGCAGGTGCGAGCAGAGAAACACCGTCACCCCCTGCTCTTTAATATTGAGAATAATATCCCTGATGGTGCGCGACCCGATGGGGTCCACCCCGGCAGTGGGTTCATCCAGCACCAGCAGGCGGGGCTTCTGCACCAGCGCCTGCGCCAGGCCGATGCGCTGGAGCATCCCCTTGGAGTAGCCCCGCAGACGGCGGTCCTTCGCTTCTGTAAGCCCCACCAGCTCCAGCAGCTCGCGGGTGCGTTCCTTGAGCGCCGCACCACGCAAGCCGCACAAGCGGCCATAGAACCGCACCGTTTCCTCACCGGTCAGGAACTTGTAAAAATAAGGATTTTCCGGCAGGAAGCCGATTTCACGCCGGTTAGCCGGAGCCGTGGCAGGCTGGCCGAACACACTGCACGAGCCGGCATCCGGCGCAAGCAAGCCCACCAGCAGCTTCATCACGGTGCTCTTACCGCTGCCATTGGGGCCGATGAGCCCATACACCCCGCCCTCGGGGATGCGCAGGCTCACCCCTTTCACGGCGTACACGCCCCCCTTGCCCCAGTGGCCGGGAAAGCTCTTGTGTACATCGGCTATGGAAACAGCATCCATTCTTAACGCGTTGGCATAGTTAAAAAATCAGCGCAAAATCGAAACGAAAAGATGTAGAATTTTGGATGTAGAATGTGTAGAGTGTCCTGCGCCCGGGGGGCGCAGCTGTGCATCGGCCGCGCCATGGGCGCGGGGAACTTTTACATTCAAAATTCTACTTTCTACATTCAAAATCTTACTTCGCCTGGGCCATGAGACGCAGCATGTTCTTGCCCATCTCAATCCCCTTTTCAAAGATTTCCACGCGCATATTCTCATTCGGCGAATGGATGCGGGCATCCGGCAGGTCGAGCCCCAGGAAGAGCGCATCCTTGCCCAGCACCTTGGACACCTCGGCAATAATCGGAATGGAACCACCCTCGCGCACCAGCACCGGCTTGTTGCCGAAGGTCATCTCCTGCGCTTTCTGGGCAGCCAGACCATAGGAAGAATTCGGGTCGCTCAGGTAAGCCTCGCCCGTGTGCTGGGCGGTGAACTTCATGCGCACGCTCGGCGGGCAGACCTTCTTGAAGTGGGCCTCCACCTTGGCCATCACCTCCTCCGGCACCTGGCCGGGCACCAGGCGGCAGCTCATCTTGGCAATGGCGTGGGTCGGGATGACCGTCTTGGAGCCCTCGCCCTCGTAACCACCGGAAATACCATTCAGCTCGAACGTGGGGCGGGCATACACGCACTCAGCCCCGGTGAATCCCGTTTCCGTGCGCAGCTCCGGCACACCTGTGAGCTCGGCCAGCTCGGCATTGCTCATGCCGGGCACGCGCTTCCAGCTCTCCTTCTCCCAGTCCTGAATCTCCATCACACCATCGTAGAAACCATCAATGCTCACGTGGTTATCGGCATCGTGCGTGGTGGCAATCATCTCGCACAGCGTGGTGATGGGGTTGGCCACTGCACCGCCGAAAATCCCGGAGTGCAGGTCCATAGCCGGGGCGGAAACCTCCAGTTCAAAGCAGCAGAGCCCCTTCAGGCCGTAGGAGAACGAGGGAATATCCACCGCAGCCATGCCCGTATCGCTCACGATGATGACATCGCAGGCCAGCAACTCCCTGGCATCCGGGCGCTTCATGAACGCATACAGGCTCTCCGAGCCGCGCTCCTCCTCACCCTCCAGCAGGTAAATCACATTGAGCGGCAGCGCGCCATCCTCGGCAATCACCTCCTGCGCGGCCAGAATCATGGCCATAATCTCGCCCTTATCATCGGACGCACCGCGGGCATACACGCGGCCATCGCGGATTTCCGGCTTGAAGGGGTCGCTCTTCCATTCGCTGATGGGGTCCACCGGCATCACATCGTAGTGTCCGTAAATCAGCACCGTGGGCGCACCCTCCACCTTCGGGCTGTGAGCCACCACAATCGGGTGGATATCCGTCAGGTATTTCTTTGCAGAAAAGCCGATGCTGCTCAGCTTATCCACCAGGAAATCGGCGCAGCGCTCCACATCACCCGCGTGCTCGGCCTGGGCAGAAACACTCGGAATGCTCAAAAAGGCAAAAAGGTCATCAATCCGGGACATGCCTCCATTATACCCCTGCCCCGCGCGTACGCAAGACTAAACGCTGGCATGTTCGCACTCCTCCCCATGACCGTTAATGATGCCTACGGCCTGGAGCCAGGAATGGGCAGCAGTGGAACCGAAAAAGCGCATACCGCGGCGGCGGAGGTCGCGGGAAAAGGCATCCGAAAGCGGCGAGGTGGTGCGCAGGGTATAGGGTTCTCGCAGCACTTCGTTGCGGGTGAAGCCCCAGGCGTAGGCGGCAAAGCTGCCGTACTCCTCCTGAATCTGAAGAAAGATGCGGGTGTTGGCTATGGCGGCCTGTATCTTGCCGCGGTGGCGGATGATGCCGGGGTTCTGCAGCAGGGCGGCCACCTCAGCCTCGCCAAAAGCAGCCACGGCCTGCGGATTGAAACCGGCAAAGGCGGCGCGGAAGGCCTCGCGCTTGTTGAGGACGCATTCCCAGGAAAGCCCGGCCACAAACATCTCCAGCAGGAGCATTTCGTAGAGGCAGGCATCATCCCGCGAGGGAACGCCCCACTCTTCATCGTGGTAGCGGATGTAGAGCGGGTTCTTCAGGTTCACCCATTGGCAGCGGCTGGCAGGCATGATTGTATAACCGTATTTAGCACGCAGCAGTTACGCATTCAAGCGAAAAATCGGGAGTGCCAGGGCGGAAAAATCGGGAGCGTCA
>JAFZGH010000122.1 GCA_017555465.1 Akkermansia sp.
AACTGGCTCAGCCTGAAGAAGTGAACCGGTTTCAGCGGTAGGTCTTGCAGCGGTTCAGCCAGCCTGCAAGCCAGCGTTTTTCCCCGCGGCTGGCGGGTGAGTTGGCTACGCGGCGCGTGAGGACAGCCGCCGCTGCGCGCGAAAATTCAGCCGTGGCGGCGCGGCCGGTCGGGAAGCCTTGCATTTCTTCCAGAACCTGGAGCAGCCCCCAGCCTTCGCCTTTGTACCGCTCGGTGGGTTTGATGCCTTCTCCCTTGAAATTCACATAATCCACGAGGCAGTACATGCCCTGGGTTGTGTTGGAGAGGGCGGCATAGCGGTGCTGCACTGCTTCCGGAGTGCGGCTGTGCTCCATCATGCGCCGGAGTGCCAGGCGGGAGCGTGCTATGATGAATCGGGTCTGAATATCGATATTGGCTGCAAGCCAGCGGCGCATAGCATCTGCCAGACCGCTGCGGTCGGCTTCAAATGCGGCCTTGGTTGACCAGGGGGCGGGACCGTCGAAATATGCCGGTACCTGCACGCCTTTGGCGCGGGCGTAGCGGATAAAAGTGGGGAAGCTTTCATCGAATGCCTCCTGCACCCCGGCGGGGTACCAGATGAAATGCCCGATGCCCAGCGAGGGGAAGGCTTCGCCTGCATTCCAGGAAACGAGCCCTTGGACTCTGCCGGCGCATTCGTTTTTCCAGATGCGGTTTCCGAGTTCCTGCATATTTACCTGGTAATGGAATTTGGTGTTCCGTGGCGGATTTTGGGTGGCGCAGGAGGCCAGAGCAAGAGCCAGAAAGGGGAATAGCAGGAGTTTCATGTAAGCTATTTTACCATGTCCACCCGCCTAGTAAAGCCTGCTTTCTGGCTGTGTGTAAACTTTTGTGTGCAAAAAATCTGCCTTTATGCTTGACACGCTGGTCGCCCTGTGGTACATTTCCGCACCGCCATGCGCTCTGAGTGCTTTGTATCACGGCACTGCGCAGGCAGAAACAACCGAAATTATACATTTTTAGATATGGTAGCAATCCGTCTTAACCGTCAGGGGTCCAAGGACCGTCCTTTCTACAAAATCGTTGTCGTTGACAGCCGCGCTCGCCGCGATGGCGACTTCATCGAGCAGGTGGGTACATACAACCCCATGGCCGAGGGTGAGAACTACACGCTGAACCTTGAGAGCGTGGACAAGTGGATCGCCAACGGCGCCCAGCCCTCCGAGACTGTGGCCTCCATCATCAAGAAGGTTCGCGCCGCCAAGGCCTGAGCCTCTCGCCAGAAACCTTTTTAACAGGTTGTTTCAGAACGTGCCCCGGTGCTGCAAAGCATCGGGGCCGTTCTGCGTTACGGGGGGGGATGAGGGGAGTAAGGAACCGGGGCGTTACATCCAGCGGAACCAGTTCCAGATGAATCGCCCGATGCCGCCTATGGAATACCGGCTGGCGATGAACAGGTGCCAGATGATTTTGTACACGGGCATGGCCTGCAGCATGAGCATGGCCAGCACGGTGCTGCGGGCGCGCGAGACGCTGGTGATTTCAAAGTAGTCCTTGCCGAAGAGGA
>JAFZGH010000123.1 GCA_017555465.1 Akkermansia sp.
CATGGTGCGCCAGAGAAATCTCACCGGGCGTAATGTTGGAACCACCGCCCATGAGGCCCACATCGGAAATCGTGTGGTGCGGGCTGCGGTAGGGACGGTGCGCCAGCAGGCCGCCTGTGCGGGGCAACTGGCCGCAGACCGAATGAATCGTGCTGGCTTCCAGCGCTTCGTCCTGTGTGAGCGGGGGCAGAATCGTGGCCAGGCGGCTTGCCAGCATGCTCTTGCCGCTGCCGGGACTGCCGCACATGAGCAGGTTGTGGCCACCGGCAGCAGCAATCTCCATGGCGCGGCGGGCATACGGCTGACCCTTCACCTCGTCAAAATCCACCGCCGACGGCACAGGCGGCAAATCCGCCGGCAGGGTGAATGGCGTGTATTTCGAAGGATTCACCAACACATCCCAGGCCTCACGCAGGTTCTGCACGGCATAGACCGTAAGTCCCTCCACCGCAGCAGCCTCGGCAGCATTCTCCAGGGAAACCATGATGAACTGTCGCCCGGCATTCCGGGCAGCCACTGCCAGCGGCAGCACGCCACGCACACCACGCACCATGCCATCCAGCGCCAGCTCACCCACAAAGCACCAGGCATCCAGCCCGGTGGGCACGCGGCGTTTGAAGGCCTCGGGCACATCGCGGTAGTTTTCCTGAATGGCCATTTCCAGCGCCAGCGCAATGGGCAGGTCGAAACCGGGGCCCTGTTTGCGCACATCGGCAGGGGCGAGATTCACCGTCACCAGCATATCGCCGGGGCGGAAGAATGAGCTGTTGGTGAGCGCCGCCGTCACGCGCTGCACACTCTCGCGCACCGCGGCATCGGGCAGGCCGACCACCGTCATGCGCCCGGTATCCTCAACGGGGCGGGCATCCACCTCCACCTGGACCTCGTATCCACTAATCCCCTCCACCGCTGCTGAAAACAGGCGCTTAATCATAACTTATTTAACGATAACTCTGGAACCAACGGCTAATTTCTCGAACAGGATGGCGCAGGCCTCCTCGGGTACGCGCACACAGCCATGCGAATCACTGTGGCGGTGTACATTGCCCACATGCAGGCCGATGGCGCCGTTGAAACGCATCCAGTATGGCATATCCGAGCCCTCGAACACTGCGCCCTCGGGCGGCACATCATCAGCCGAAACATTGCGCTCCACCACCTTGGAACCATCCAGACTCATGAACGAACCATATCGGTTCGAGCGGTACTCTTTCTCTTTCTGCGTGATACGGAAACTACCCTTCGGGGTTTCCTGCCCGCCGAAGCGACCGGAGCAGATGGGAAAATCCATGGCAATGCAGCCATTGATGTACAGGCGGCCACGCTGCTCCTCGAGCAGCACCTCCACGTACGAATTGGCAGGAGCGTATTCATTCAAGGCGGCACCGCGCCACATATCGCGCGTGTGGCGGTACTCGGGATTCGCAATGAAAGCCTCGAATGTATAGGCCTTGCGCACATTCTTCGTGGCTTCCTCCAAGCGGTCACCCTCGGCCATGTAGTAGGCGCGCATCTCCTCGGGAGTCGGCTGACATGCCGCCACCAGCAGAGCCAGAACTATGCTCAGACGCTTCATACACGGTAGGAGGCGATGCGGGCGGCAAACTCGCGGGGAAGGATGGCTTCCACGATAGCATCGTTGCCCTCGTATTCCGTGCTGAGCACCTTGCCATCGCGGTGCATGATGGCGATGATGCGGCTCTCGGCCAGGGGGATGCGGTAGGTCTGGCGCTCCACGCGGTGCGAAAGCATCTCCACGCAGGCAGACATGAGGGCATCCACCCCCTTCTCCTGCACCACGCTCATGGTCAGGCTGGGGCAGCTCACCTTGGCAGCCAGCGCCTGCAAGGTCACCTCGCGCATTTCCTCGGGAATCAGGTCACACTTGTTCCACACCACCACCATGGGCTTGTCCTCTGCGCCCAGACTGTTGAGCACCTCGCAGGTGGTCTCGTAGTGGCGCAGGGCGTCCTCATCGCTGGCATCCACCACCTGAATCAGGAAATCAGCCAGCACGGCCTCCTCCAGCGTGGATTTGAATGCCTCCACCAGGCGGTGCGGCAGGTTGCGGATGAAGCCCACGGTATCGGTAAGCACCAGCGGCTGGCCATCAGGCAGCTCAATCTTGCGGCTGGTGGTTTCCAGCGTGGCGAAAAGGATATTCTGCGCCAGCACCCCTGCCCCGGTGATAAGGTTCAGCAGGGAGGACTTACCGGCATTAGTGTAGCCCACAATGGCTGCAGTGGGAATCCCCTGGCGGGTGCGTTCCTTGCGCTGGGTGCCACGCTGGCGGCGCACCACTTCCAGCTCATCGCGAATGGCTTCGATACGCTCGCGGGCCAGGCGGCGGTCCACCTCAATCTGTTTTTCACCTTCGCCACGGGCAGCTGCGCCACCGCCCTTGCCGCCACCACTGCCGCCGCGCTGGCGGTCCAGGTGCTTCCACATGCCGGTCATGCGCGGCAGGGCATACTGCATGCGGGCCAGGTCCACCTGCATCACGGCTTCGCGGGTGCGGGCTCGCTTGGCAAAGATATCCAGAATGACCTCTTCGCGGTCAATCACCGTCACGTTGGTCAGCTTTTCCCACTCGCGCTGCTGGCTCGGGGAAAGCAGGTTATCAAAAATCACGCAGTCAGCATCCAATTCCTCCACCTTCGCGCGGATTTCCTCAGCCTTGCCAATACCGCACAGGTACTTGGCCTGAATCTCGCGCGTGAACTCCAGCATCGTCCCCACAATGCCGATGCCCAGGTTGCTCACAAGGTCCTCCAGCTCTGCCAGCAGAGCCGCGCGCTCGCGCCGGGAATCTCCCGGCATCCCCAGCCCCACAAGCAGGGCGCGCTCCACCATCTCCGGCTTTTCTCGAATTTCAAAAGACATAGGCTGGCTTTATTCGAAACTGCGGGATGAAGTCACCGGCACATCGCGCAGAAGCGCCGGATTATAGGAATTGCAGTTACACTCACCGCAAGAGGAAAGCGCAAACAGCACCACCGCTGAAACCAGAACAAAAGAAAGCGTCTTCATGCGCTCTATTGAAACGCAAAAAGACGCTTTTTTCAAGTCCAAAAGTTCAGACTGGCACTCAACGGGGCAGGCTGTCCATGATGGACTGTTCCTTCTCCATCTCAAGAACATGGATACGCTCCAGCGCCGCGTCAATATTCTCGCAGACATTCTCTGCATGCAGCTCACTCAGGAAGGGCGAATCGCGGCGGATGACCTTCCAGGGCTGTTTCTGCACACCGCAGAGCAGCAGAGTCACATCGCGACGCTGGCAATAAGCCAGGAAGTCTTCCAGCGCATGCAGACCGGAAGCATCCAGCGCAGGTACCAGGCGCATACGCAGCAGCACATAATCCACATCGCGCCCCAGGTTGCGGAACACGCGGTCCTTGAACTGCTCTACCGCGCCAAAGAAGAAGGGTCCCTGCACGTCAAAGATTTCCACGTTATCCGGCACATGGCGCAGGTAGCGGGAGCGGCCGGGCAGTTCCTCGGGGTCTTCGCCTTCGATTTCGCGTGAAATGGCCTCCACATTGCTGATCTGCGCCATGCGGCCGATGAAGAGCAGCGCTGCCAGCACCACGCCCACTTCCACCGCCACAACGAGGTCAATCAGCACGGTGAGGATAAAGGTGAGGCACAGTACCACGGCATCCTGGCGCGGGCCTTTCAGCAGGTGGGTGAAGGTGGAGACTTCAGCCATGTTCCAGCACACAATCACCAGAATACCGGCCAGTGCCGAAAGCGGCACCATGGCGGCATACTGCCCGGCCAGCATCAGGATGAGCAGCAGCGTAATGGCATGAATGATGCCCGACACGGGGGATTTACCGCCGGCGCGGATGTTGGTGGCGGTGCGGGCAATGGCACCGGTGGCCGGTATACCACCAAACAGGGCCGAGGCCATGTTGCCCACACCCTGCCCGATGAGCTCAGTATTCGGATGGTGGCGGGAACCGGTCATACCATCGGCCACGCTGGCGCTCAGCAGCGACTCAATGGCCGCCAGCAGCGCAATCACAAAGGCGGGCTGCACCAGCTGCGGCAGCTTGTTCCAGTCCACCTCCGGCAGGCTCGGCATGGGAAGTCCCTGCGGCAGTTCTCCAAAGCGGGAGCCGATGGTTTCCACCGGCAGATTGAAGCACTGGCACACCACCGTGCTCACCAGCATACCCACCAGCATGAATGGCGCTTTCGGGCACAGCCGCTTGGTGATGAGGATGACCGCTACTGTAAGCAGGGAAAGCCCCAGTGCCCAGTAGTTGATGGTGTGGAAATACTCGGCATAGCACTGCCACTTGGCAATGAATTCTGCCGGCACGGCCTTATCAATCTGCAAACCAAACAAATCCTTTACCTGGGTGCAGAAAATGGTCACCGCAATACCGCTGGTGAACCCCGTCGTCACGGGATACGGGATGAACTTGATGAGCGACCCCATGCGGCAAACGCCGAACAGGACCAGGAACAGGCCGGCCAGCAGGGTGCAGAGCACCAGGCCACTGAAGCCGAAACTGCCCACCACGCCGGAAATCAACACCACGAAAGCGCCGGTCGGACCGCCAATCTGGTACTTGCTACCGCCCAGAAGCGAAATAAGGAAACCAGCCACCACGGCCGTAATCAACCCCGTGGAGGGGGTAATCTCGCTGCTTCCGCAGGCAATGGCAAAGGCCATGGCGAGTGGCAGGGCAACTACGCCCACGGTGAGACCTGCTCCCAGGTCAGATAAAAATGTCTTGCTGTTATATTCCTTCAGCGAACTGACAATACTCGGTGCATGCATAGCTAACGGTTTTTATACGCCCGCCTGTTGTGCATGTAAAGAAAAATCACGATTTTTCCCCGCTGTTGCCGCGAAAAAACCGCCGTCCGGCGCGCAGGCCGGGCGGCGGTGTGGTTGCGTTGTCGTTATGCGTGAAAATTTACTTTGCACCGGCGGCGCGCAGCACCTGCACGGCTCTCATGTTGCGCTCCTCCAGGGCTTTGTCCAGCGCGCTTTCCCCTTCGTGGTCGCGCGCATTCACATCTGCGCCGGCGGCAATCAGCAGCTGCAGCACGGGCACATTGCCATCGTCAGCGGCCAACATCAGCGCCGTTTCGCCATCTTCATCTGCCGTGTTCACCGCAGCGCCGGCTTCCAGCAGCAGCTTCACCACGGCGGCATGGCCGTCATCCGCGGCTTTCATCAAGGCTGTCTCCCCGTCATTGTCCTGCGCATTCACGGCAGCACCGGCGGCCAGCAAACGCTGCACCTCTGCCACCTGACCGCGGTCGGCTGCCTTCATCAGCAGGGTCTCACCTTCGTAATCGGCATAGTTCACATCCTGGGCAACGGCGCTTCCGAGGAAAACGGCGCTCAGTAATGCTACGGTCAACTTCTTCAGGGTACTCGTGTTCATCATCTCTGTTTCCTTTCTCTTTGATTTCCCGTTGCGCTCAGATTACCCTCTTTCGCTCCTTTTGGCAATCATAAAATCACTTTCTGACGCATTTTTCCTATCTTTTCGGTAGTTTTTCGTGCTTTTTCACCCTCAATCCCTAACAAAAAAAACCTCCACACGGCACCAAACCGTGTGGAGGATGACTGTTCAGCCGGGGGAAACGGCTCATTTCTTCTCAGGGCATGCCGCCTTCTTCGGGCAGCACTTGCTCCGGGAGCAATCATGCTTCTTCGGGCAGTACACCTTTTTCTTGCAGCAGCCTTTCTGCGCAGCGCAGGGCTTGGGGCATTCCTTCATCTTGGCGCAGCAGGGCTTGTCCGGGCAGGCCTTATCCTTGGCGCAGCACTTGTCGGTGCCGCAATCGGCCTTCTTCGGGCATTCTGCCTTCTTGGCGCAGCACTTCTTCACGCAGGGAGTGGCGGGAGCAGCCGGAGCCGGGTCCTGAGCCTGAGCCGCACCAAGGGTGAACACAGCAGCCAAGAGAGCCAGAGCAAGTTTCTTCATCATACGGGGTCTTTCTATTGGTTGTTTTTTTCTGAAGGGGGAGCGCAAACCTCAGCACAGAGGCTCACCCTGCTATCCTACGCGAGTTCCGGTCCCATTTCAACCACAAAATCCACATTTTGGACTTTTCACCACCGCACAAGATGCTACAATAACCGCATGGAGTTCACCCCGGCCGCAGAAACACACATCCTGACCCGCTTCGGCAAAAGAGCCTTACGCGCCGGGCAACGCCAGATTATCGAGCTCGTGCTGGCCGGGCAGAATGCCCTGGGAGTTCTGCCCACCGGCCATGGCAAAAGCCTGTGCTACCAGGCGGCCGCCGAGCTGCTGGGCGGCACATCGCTGGTCGTATCGCCGCTCATCGCGCTCATGCGCGACCAGTGCGAAACCCTGAAAAGCCTGGGCATAGCCGCCGCGCGTTTCGACTCCACCCTGGAGCCGGAGGAACGCAGCGCCGTGCTGGGCAGCGTCACCGCCGGGGAACTGAGACTCCTCTTTGTAGCCCCGGAATCCCTGGAGAACCGGGAGCTGCAGCAGACACTGGCCGGCATCCGGCTTGCCCTGTTCGTGGTGGATGAAGCCCACTGCGTCTCCGAATGGGGGCACAGCTTCCGGCCCGACTACCTGAAACTCCCTGCCCTGCAGCAACAACTCCGCCCGCACGCCACCCTGGCGCTCACCGCAACAGCCACTCCGCGCGTGCAGCAGGACCTGGGAAACGCCTTCCGGATTCCCGCCGCAAACCGGGTCGTCCTCTCACCCTACCGCCCGAACATCACCCGCATCTGCCAGCCCGTGCAGGAACGCATGCCCGCCCTGCTGGAGCACCTGGAAAAACAGAAGGCCCAGCCCGCCATCATCTACTGCCGCACCCGCAAGGAAACCGAATGGCTGGCAGGCGAACTCGCCACCCGCGGCTACCACGCCGCGCACTACCATGCCGGCCTCCCCGCCGAGCAACGGGAACAGCTCCAGGATGCCTTCCTGCGCAACGAAATCACCGTGCTGGTGGCCACCATCGCCTTCGGCATGGGCATCGACAAACCAGACGTCCGCTCCGTCATCCACTGGAGCACCCCCTCCTCCCCGGAAGCCTACCTCC
>JAFZGH010000124.1 GCA_017555465.1 Akkermansia sp.
AGCGGCCGGTCCAGATTCAGCCGCCGCAGCATCGGAATCACCGCGCCAACCGCCCTCAGCCACCCTGCAAAATCATCCGGCGCGGGCGGGCAGGGCACATCCGGCGAACTTGTATCCACCGTTGTACTATGCTCTCCCTTTCTATATATATTATTCTTTTCTTTTCTGGTAACGTGTTTTTCGTGACAGGTGTCACGCATTTCCCGTGACGCTTCCTGTGACTCCTGCCGTGACGCGTCAGCATCACGCTTGCGCTTCTCGGCCTGTCGGCGCGCATCATCGGCGCGCTTTTTCGCAGTCTCGCCGCAGTGTTTGCCGAACTCCAGAGCATACACGCACCCGTCCTCACCCTGAGCTGCCCAGCCGATAGAAATCAACGCCTCCGCGCACCCGCGGAAACCTATTTCATCGTCCAGCTCATCAGGTAACAGGCCCGTCTGCCCATCCGTAGTCTGTTCGTCCACCCAGCACAGCCAGCTCACAGCCAGCCCCAGCGCAGCGTGCTTCTTGCAGCGCAGCGCCCGCATCAGCCCTCGAATCTTTGGGGACCTCACCAGAGAATGATTCACCTTCAACCAATCCGCCATAGCAGTAAGTAAAAAAATTATTTTCCCATCAAATACCTCTCAAGAACCTTAAATGCGACCGCAGCCACCAACGGAACCTGCCCATTGCCAAGCGCTCGCAATCGGTCCACCCTATCGGCCACCCCATGAGCCACTCGACCCAGGGCGGGTTCAGCGCCCCACCAGCCACAGCATTCAGCGGCGGCGTATTCCTCCTCATCTGCGAAGCCCCACCATTGTTCTTTGCATCCTGACACGTCGGCGTCGGCAGCAACTCCCGCACCGCCACCTGCTCGGCCAGATTGCTGTTCGGGTGGTGCTCCCAATGCTTCGCCAGACTCTCCAGCTTCATATTGCTCCTCATCCCATCCAGCGCCATCGGCGTCAACCACCGCTCGCCCGGCATCCAGTCCGTCCGGGCCACAGCCAGCAAGCTCCCCGGTCCCCGAGTGTTGCAAGTCGTATTCGGCGCATTGCATGCCGTCGGCGTGGGAATCATGTGCAAGCAGCCAGAATCTCTTGCGGACGTGGGGAGCACCGACATCATCGGCTCCGAGCACACACCAGCACGCATCATACCCTGCGCTGGCCAGGTCCCCAAGAACAACGGAGAGTCCTCTGGAAACAAGCAAGGGTGAATTCTCCACGAACACGAACCTCGGTCGAACCTCGCAAACGATACGGAACATCTCTCGCCACAGCCCGCTGCGCTCTCCCTCGATACCCGCTCCGCGTCCTGCAACGCTGATATCCTGGCACGGGAACCCTCCGGAAATGACATCGACAAGTCCTCTCCATGGTCGTCCATCGAAGCTCTGCACATCGTCCCAAATCGGGAACCTCGGCAGCACTCCATCCCTCTGTCGGGCAAGCAGCATCTCTCTCGCACTCGGCTCAATCTCGACCGCGCAGACCGTATGGAGGCCAAGTAATCCTGCAGCGAGAATGCCGCCGCCCCCCCCCTGCAAATAGTGCCAACTCATTCACAAATCGTCCCTTCTGTATCGCCGCCGCCAAGCTCGCGCAGCCGTTCATAAAGACCGGGATTCGTGAGCAGCATCTGAGAGCCCTCCACGGCCTCCCAGGCGCCAGCCCAATCACCCTCTGCAGCTGCACAGCGAGCTTCACAAAGCAGCAGCTCATACAGCGCCGCGTCAGAATGCTCACCATCCAGCTCCGCCAGTATCAAACTATCAGTCTCGCTCATCGTTAAAAAGAATCGCTATTATCAGTCCAAAGAACACACACACCTCAAGCATTGCCGCGCCGTATGGTATCGCCAACCACTCCGCCCGCGAAGCCTGGCAGGAAACTATCGCCCTTGCGAACGGGCTCCACGTCCGCATCCACATCCAAAGAGCGCAGAGCCCCCAGAAACTCGCCGAGATACTCAAACAGCATC
>JAFZGH010000125.1 GCA_017555465.1 Akkermansia sp.
AGGCAATCAGTATCCCCCTCCTCCGAATGGGCGCAGAGCAACTGCTGGCCGATGCAGATGCCCAGCACCGGCTGTTTCAGGTTGCGAATCACAGCATCCAGCCCGCTTTCGCGCAGGTAGGCCATGGTATTGGCGGCTTCCCCCTGTCCGGGGAAGATGATGCGGTCTGCGGAGGCAAGTTCGGCGGGGTCATCAGTCACCACCGGCTCCACCCCGATACGGTGGAGCGCATTGATGACGGAACGGATATTGCCCGCATTGTATCTGACAACTGCTACCTTCATATTCTCAGAGAGTTCCTTTGCTGGAGGGGAGCACCAGGTGGCGCACATCGCGCTGCACCGCCACGCGGATGGCGCGGGCCAGGGCCTTGAATGTTCCCTCTATCTTATGGTGTTCATTCTCACCCTCAGCCTTGATGCTGAGGTTCATGAGCGCGGCATCGCTCAGACTCTTGAAGAAGTGGTAGAACATCTCCGTGGGCATATCGCCGATGCGCTCGCGCTTGTATTCAGCCAGCCACTGCAGCCAGGGGCGTCCGCCGAAATCCAGCGCAGCCTGACACAGGCAGTCATCCATGGGCAGGCAGTAGCCGTAGCGGGAAATGCCCAGTTTGTTGCCAATCGCCTTGCGCAGGCATTCGCCCAGCGCCAGGCCGGTGTCCTCAATGGTGTGGTGCTCGTCCACATAGAGATCGCCCTTCACACGGATGGTCACGCCCATGCCGCCGTGGTGCGCCAGCTGTGCCAGCATGTGGTCGAAGAAGCCCAGCCCGGTGCTGATTTCGCAGAAGCCGGGGCGGTCAAGCTCCAGTTTCACGTAGATATCTGTCTCGCGCGTGGTGCGCTGCACCTCGGCACTGCGCTCACCGGCCACCAGAATCTCGGTAATCTTCTTCCAGTCCATGCCATCGGTGCCAATCTGGAGAGCCTTGCACCCGAGATTCTGCGCCAGCTGCACATCCGTGGCGCGGTCGCCGATGACATAGCAGTTCTCCAGGTCGTATGAGCCGTCCATGTAGGCGGTCAGCATGCCAGTGCCGGGCTTGCGGGTGGGGGCATTATCCTGCGGGAAATGGCGGTCGATGAGGATATCGTCAAACTCGACCCCCTCGCCTTTCAGCGTATCGAGAATGAAGTTATGAACCGGCCAGAAGGTATCCTCCGGGAAAGAATCCGTCCCCAGGCCGTCCTGGTTGCTCACCATCACGAATTCATAGTCGGTGAGCTCGCGGATGGTGCTCAGCGCGCGGAACGTGCCGGGTACGAACACGAGCTTCTCGAAAGCATCAATCTGCTCGTCAGCCGGTTCCTGGATAATTGTGCCGTCGCGGTCGATGAAAAGAGCTTTTTTCTTCATGGGTCAGAATTTCTTGAGAGCTGCCAGCAGTTCAGCATTCTCTGCCGGGGTACCGATGGTGATGCGCAGGCAGTTAGAGCACATCATAATGCGGTGGCGGTTGCGCACGATAATCCCCTGCTCCACCAGCGCATCATAAATAGCGCAGGCATCTGTCACACGGACCAGGAAGAAGTTGGCATCGCTGGAGTACACTTGCTCGCAGATGGGGAGCGATGCCACTGCCTGCATCATGCGGGTACGCTCAGCCAGTGCTTCATCCACCCAGGCGCGGATTTCATCCATATGCTCCAGGCGTTCCATGGCAGCACGCTGGGTGAGAATGTTCACATTGTACGGGTATTTCACCTTGTTGAACAGGGCAATGACTTCCGGGTGCGCCAGCGCCATACCCAGGCGGATACCGGCGGAGGCCCATGCCTTGGAGAAGGTATTGAGTACGATGAGACGCGGATATTCCTCCAGCAGCGCACTGGCAGAAGAGCCTGCCGGCGCAAAGTCGATATAGGCCTCATCCACCACGACAATTCCCGGGAAGATATCCAGCACCTTGCGGATTTCGCACAGCGGCAGCAGGTTGCCGGTGGGATTATTGGGACTGCAAATGAACACCACCTTGGTGCAGGGAGAGTAGATGGACTGCAGGAAGTTTTCTGCATTGAACCCGAAGCCGTCCTCCAGAGGAATAGCGTTGTAGCGCACGTTATTGATATCGGCGCAGACTTCATACATGCCATAGGAGGGAGCAATGGCTGCCACTTCATCCACACCGGGGGTGCAGAAGGTTCGGAAAATCAGGTCAATGGCCTCATCGCTGCCGTTGCCCAGGAAAATGCGTTCCGGCGCCACGCCCTTGTAGGCGGAAATCTTCTGCTTCAGCTCCCACTGCAGCGGGTCGGGATAGCGGTTGTTCGGAGCGTTGTGCGGGCATTCATTGGCATCCAGGAACACGTGGGCAGCCTTGCCGGCGTACTCGTCGCGGGCTGAGCTGTAAGGCTTGAGCTTCAGGATATTCGGGCGCACCAGACGAGCTATGCCCGTGCCGCCATCTTCCTGCGGAAGCGTGGCAACCTGCTGCATGCGCAGTGTCATGGCGCGGGCGTGCGCATGGAGCTGCTCGGCCTGGGCCATGAGCTCCACGGTGCGGCCAATGCTGCGGATGCCTTCGGCAGAAAGTGTCTGAAGGGTCATCTTGCGCTGGAAGCTGTCGATGCAGAGGCTGCTGTACGCACGCACACAGCCCATGGTCGGCAGCGTATGATTCGTGCCGCTGGCGTAGTCACCTGCGCTCTCACAGCTGTAGTTGCCCAGAAAGATGGAACCGGCATTCACGGTTTCCTTGGCCACATCAGCAGCATCCTCCATGGCGATGATGAGGTGCTCCGGGCCGTAGGCATTGGTGAAGTCCATGCAGTCCTGCTTGTCAGCCAGCACAATGATGCGGCTGTTTGCAATGGATTTGGCGGCAATTTCCTTGCGCGGCAGCTCAGCAAGCTGCTTTTCCACCTCGGCAGCCACCTGCTCTGCCACGGCGGCATCCGTGGTCACCAGCATGGCCTGGCTGTCCGGGCCGTGCTCAGCCTGGCTCAACAGGTCTGCAGCCACAAAAGAGGGTACGCAGCTGCTGTCGGCCAGCACCTCCACCTCGCTGGGGCCGGCGGGCATATCAATGGCCACGCCGGAAAGCGATGCCAGTTGCTTGGCTGCGGTCACGTAGGCATTACCCGGACCGAAAATCTTGTCGACCTTCGGCACTGATGCCGTGCCGTAGGTCATGGCGGCAATAGCCTGCGCGCCGCCCACCTTGAAAATACGCTTCACCCCGCAAAGCTCTGCCGCATACAAAATGGCGGGATTCACCTTGCCATCCTTGCCGGGAGGGGTGCACAGCACCACTTCCTCACACCCGGCCACGGCGGCGGGCACGGCCAGCATGAGCACCGTGGAGAACAGGGGAGCCTGCCCGCCCGGCACATACAGCCCCACGCGCTGGATGGGCAGCGTGCGCTGCTCGCAGACCACACCGGGAGCAGTTTCCAACTTCACCGGCGCCTGCGTATTCAGCTGAAGCTCATGAAAATCATAGATATTGCAATAGGCCAGCTCAATAGCCTCCTTGAGCTCCTGAGGCACAGAGGCCACAGCCTCTGCCACTTCTGCCGGGGAAACAGCCAGAGATTCCAGCTCCACGCCATCAAAACGGTGCCCGTATTCGTGCAGCGCCTGGTCGCCATGCATATGCACAGCATCCATAATGGGGCGAACCACATCAAAGAGTTGCGTGACATCGAAGGCCGGGCGGCGCGCCAGCTCCGCCCACTGCTCACGTTTCGGTTCCGTTATGATGGTCATGGAAATAGAATAAAGTTTGTGATTACAGAATCATTTTCTCAATCGGCAGCACCAGAATGCCCTGGGCGCCGGCTTCTTTCAGACGGCCGATGATATCCCAGAAGCAGGTCTCATCCAGCACGGTGTGAATGCTGCACCAGCCCTCCTGCGCCAGCGGCATGATGGTGGGGCTCTTCACACCGGGAAGCACCGCCACAATCTGCTCCACACAATCCTTGGGTGCATTCATGAGCACATAGCGCTTATCAGCGGCAGTCATCACCGCATCCATGCGGAAGAGCAGTTTTTCCAGAATCTCACGCTTCTCTGCGCAGAGGTTCTTGTTGGCAATGAGCACGGCCTCACTCTCCAGCACCACTTCCACCTCGCGCAGGTTATTGCTCACCAGGGTTGCGCCACTGCTCACGATATCGAAGATGGCATCTGCCAGGCCAATGCCGGTGGAAATCTCCACCGAACCGGTGATAACATGAATATGAGCCTGCACCCCCTGCTCCTCCAGCCAGCGGCGAAGGATTACAGGATAGGAGGTGGCAATGCGGCGGCCCTGCAACCACTGCGGTCCGGTGTACTCGTGTTCCTTGGGAATGGCGATACTCAACCGGCAGCCGCCAAAGCCCAGATTTTTCACAATATCAGCATCGCCCTGGCGCTCCAGATACTCATTGAGCCCCACCACACCGATATCCGCCACGCCGTCTGTCACCGTCTCGGGGATATCGTCATCGCGCAGGTAAAGCACCTCCATGGGGAACTTGCGGGCCTCCACCAGCAGCGTACGCTTCGACGAGGGAACCTTGATGCCGGCCTCGGCCAGAATAGCCATGGTATCCTCATTCAGACGCCCCTTGGATTGTACAGCAATTCTCAGTTTCATGCTATCGGACAATAGGTAAATTCTGCTATTTTCTATCATAGAACAAGGACGCGTCTACGAAGAATAGATGCGTCCTTGTTCTCTAGCACAGGAATGTGCCGGGAAGTTTAGGCAACCTTGGCGGCTGCTTCCTTCAGGTTCTTACCAACCTTGAACTTCACCACCGAGCGGGCGGGAATCGGGACGTTCTTGGCGGGGTCCTTGGGGTTGCGGCCAACCTTGGGCTTCACTTCCTTCACAGTGAAAGTGCCGAAGTTGCGCAGCACAACGCGATCACCCTTACCCAGAGCGTCCGTAATCAGTTCGATCGTCTTCTGGATGATGTCAAGCACCTCGTTCTGCGTGAAACCGTTGTCCAGCTCAGCGCATACCTTGTTCACAAGCTCTCTCTTAGTAATCGTATTTGCCATAATAAAAATTGCTTTGTTGAAAAGCCGGGCACATTGTAGACCAAAAAATCCTTTTTGTCTCGCCTAAAGTGATAAAAAGTGACAAATTTTGCGTCAACTGCACCCATTTTCAGTAATTTTCGGGCATTTTGGGTTGACGCATTGCCAAATTCACCTCATTCTATGAGCAGACATGGCCAACCAGTTCAGCATTCAGCTCACCCGATTCGAAGCAGATGCGCTCCAGAAAAAGCTCGGTGCATCCCCGGAATTCCGCATAACAACGCGGGATTACACCGATTTTTGTTTCGAAAGCGAAAGTGTCAATGTGGCTT
This sequence comes from Akkermansia sp., assembly GCA_017555465.1. Taxonomy (GTDB): domain Bacteria; phylum Verrucomicrobiota; class Verrucomicrobiia; order Verrucomicrobiales; family Akkermansiaceae; genus Akkermansia. The sequence continues at coordinate 5,313 of JAFZGH010000125.1, forward strand.
ATTATCCCAAAAAAGGGCGTTTACTCATCCAGGGACGGGGGGCCGAGGACTTTCTGAAAAACACCCTGCAGCTCCAGCCGGAGGAAAAAGCCCCTGCGCTGAGCACCACCCTGCCCGCCCTGGTGGACACCACCCCGCATTTCGGCGTAGATGAAAGCGGCAAGGGCGATTACTTCGGGCCACTAGTCGTGGCCGGGGTGTATACAGATGAACGCTGTGCAGCCGAACTG
>JAFZGH010000126.1 GCA_017555465.1 Akkermansia sp.
CCCCATGGGCAGAAAAACATATAAGACACCCGCGGAGGAACAAAAAGCTAGTGCCCAGAAAATCTGCGATATGCTGCATTCCAAGTCGTCGCACTTCAAAATGACACAAGACCGCAAATCATGGGATGCCCAGATTGAAAACGCAGTCAAGGATTGCCTGAAACAGGGAGCCGACCCGAATTACCCCGCCGGAGCTCACACCCCGCTCTCCCGAGCTCTCAACGGGAATGACGCCCTGCTCAAAACCAGCCGCATGCTGCTGGAAGCCGGTGGAGACCTGCACGCTAATGGCAACACGTGCTGGGAAGCCGCTGCATTCAGCACTCTTCATTCACTGACAAAGAAGAATGTAGCCAGGTATCCGAAAAGCCACTTCAACTACCGGATTCCATGCGAGGAGCTGTTCCCTTTCATGATGAAGAACGGTGCAGACCTCAACATCATTGACGGCTATGGACGCCCCATGGTCATGAGCGCCATGCGTTGCATGTCGCCCCTCTGGCTGGAAGCAATGTGCAAAGCAGGCGCAGACCCGAATGTAAAAGCCAGTAAATACGAAATAGCCGGCCCGGTTAATCCCAAATCATATTATAACCAAATATTTCACATATTGGACGGAGAAACACCCCTGCTACATGTTGTTCGCAACTGCGATGACGAAATGGTAGAGGTTCTACTGCGTTACGGGGCAGACCCGGAACTGGCTAACGATGCCGGAGAGCTGCCGCTGGAACTTGCAAAAAAATCCCTGGCAGGTGAGACGTATGAGAGCAACATTCCTAAACTCCAGAAAATCATCAGCATGCTGGAACAAGCCATAGCAAAAAAGGCGACAACGGCCCAGAAAGACAAGAAATCCGGCAAAAAGAAAAAATCCAAGAGCAAGAAGAAAAAATAATGCTCCCGCTCCGCCCTGTCCGCAAGAAAACCTGCGACCCGCTTTTCGGCGGGCATGCCATGGGTATTATCTTCCTCTGCGTGGGGTTACTGCTCGGAGGGCTGCGTCACACGTGTCCCCAAGTTTCAAAAATTGTAATTTAGCGGCGAGCGCAGCGAGCGGAAATAAATTACAATTTAACTCGCCCGTGGGGCTTCTCTTAAAAACGGCTCCTCGCTTCAATAGCTTACGCAATCACAGGGAGACTTGTGAGAGGATGTAGAAAAACATTGTTTTTACTGTTCAAAGAGCATTCCGCGTGCTACAATACCCCCAGCCATGAGTGCAGGTGACGGCAGAGAGGGCAAAATCCGCGTAGCCCTGGCCAAGGGTCAGTTGGGCGGGAAGCTGGCAGGTTTGAGCCTGCCCCGCCAGATTGTGTCCATTGCGCTCTGGCCGCTGCTGGAGCAGGTGATGAGCTTCATCTGCGCCTCCACCTCGCTGGTGCTGGCCACGCACATGGGCGACCACGGCGAAAAAACCGCGCAGATTGCCTCGGGCATCGGCGTGACCTCCTTTGTCATGTGGCTGGGCTTTGTGATGCAGGGAGCGGTGGGCATGGGTGCCACCGCCATTGTGAGCCGCATGACGGGAGCAAAGAAATATGCCGATGCCAACTACGCCGCCAACCAGGCTGCCGTGCTGGGACTGCTGGCGGGTTTCCTTTCAGCCCTGCTCATGTACGGCACAGCAGATTTCCTGGTCACGCAGGTGCTCAGTCTGGGCGAGTTTGCGCGCGAAGTGGCGCTGCGCTACATGTACACCGGATGCTGGGTGGCCATTTTCTCCGGCGTGGTCTTTGCGCTGAATGCCGCCCTGCGCGGCGCGGGCGATACCAGGACGCCCTTCATCATCATGCTGGTGGTGGATGGGCTCAATATTCTTTTCAGTCTCTTCCTGGTTAAAGTCTGCGGTATGTTTGTGGAAGGTCTGGCACTAGGCATGATTGGCGGCATGGCCGCGGCAGCCGCCGTGCTGCTGGGCATCCTCTTCAAGCGCACGCTGGGCATGCGCCACGCCTTGAAAGGCCAGGAGCTGGATACCTACTGCGAAGCCCAGGGGCCGACATACGCCCCGCCGCTGTATCTGGACCGCAAGAGCCTGCGCATCGACTGGGGCATGATGTACCGCATCCTCAGCATCGGGGTGCCGCAGGCCATCGAAGTAGGCGGCATCTGGCTGATTCAGATTTTCGTACTCCGCATCATCTCCTCGCTGGGGGATGCCGCTGTGGGTGCACACAACATTGCCATCCGCATTGAATCGCTCAGCTTCCTGCCCGGCTTTGCCATCGGCATGGCGGGTGCCACACTGGTGGGGCAGTACCTGGGCGCACGCAGTGTGCGGCTCGCGCTGGAAACAGCCCGCAAGTGCGTGCTTTACAGCGTGCTTTTCATGGGGTGCATGGGTGTGGTCTTTGCCCTGTGGCCGGATGTATTCGTGAGTATCTTTGCCGCCGGCTCACCGGAGCTGAGCGCCGCCACGCGCCCGGTGGTGCAGGCCTTCCTCATCATCGAGCCGTTCTACGCTGCCATGCTCATCTGCAAGATGTGCCTGCGCGGTGCGGGTGATACCCGCCGCGTGATGTGGGTCTCCTACGGCGGCATGGGCTTCTTCCGCGTGCTCTGCCTGCTGGTGTGGCACTGGCTGTGGCCGGAGACGCTCTCTCTGGTGGGCATCTGGATGCTGATTGCCTGCGATATGCTGGTGGAATACCTGATTCTGCGCAAGATGCTGTTTGGTCTGCGCTGGGCACGAAGGAAGGTATAATACCAAGCGTTGGCAGCAATAGGAAATCATCGCGAAGTCGAAATTCAGAAATGTAGAATTTTGAATTTTGGATGTAGAATGTATAGAGTCAGCCGCGCCAAAGGCGCGGGGAACTTCCACATTCAACATTCTACTTTCTACATTCAACATCGGGCAATCTCATTCAACGCGTATCATACAATGAAACAAGACTGGCTCATCCAGACACCGGGGAACAAACGGCTCATCCTCTTCATGCTGGGTTGGGGTGCCACGCCCAATGCCGTGCAGCATCTCCCCTTCCCGGCGGGGTACGATGTACTCTGCTGCTACGACCACCGGCAGCTCTGCCCGCTGCGGGCAGAGGATTTTGCCGGGTATGAACGCATCTACCTCTTTGCCTGGTCCTTCGGCGTGTGGGTGGCTGAGCAGAGCTGCCAGGAACTCGCGCTGCACCGGGCCATCGCCATCAACGGCACTCCTTACCCGGCCAGCGCGCAATACGGTCTGCGGCTCAAAGTACTGCAACGCACCATC
>JAFZGH010000127.1 GCA_017555465.1 Akkermansia sp.
GTTTCCCAATGCTCCGGCAGCGGGGCGGTGTTTCTGTCTTTTGCTTCCAGATTGAAATCGCGGGTGAGTTGCTCCTGCCACTCCGGGCTGGCCCGGAAAACGAAGATGATGCCGGAATGGCGGTCATCTGCAGTGGCGTCCCACTCCTCTGCCTGCAGCTCCTGCGGTGCTGTCCCGAACCAGGGGTGGAAGCTGTTCCACCGCTCCGCGGGTGATGATGTTCTGCCAGTTGACAGATAATACAGCACCGCTCCCAGGGCAAGGGTGACCAGGAAATAGCAGATGCTGTACAGGCGGCGTAGCTTGCTCACGGGGGGAGTGTAACACATGCTGAATGGGGATTCAATGATTTATGCAGGATGAGGATTGCAAACGGGGGTGTTTTGTGCTAGACTGCCCGCCGATATGAAGTTTCTCATCACAGCCGGGCCCACGCGCGAGGCCCTGGACCCCGTGCGGTATCTGACGAACCGCTCCTCCGGGCGCATGGGCTATGCGCTGGCGGGGGCTGCCCGTCATGAGGGGCATGAGGTGGTTCTCATCTCCGGCCCCACGACACTGGATGTGCCGGCGGGGGTGGATTTCATACCGGTGGAGAGCGCGCAGCAGATGTACGACGCGGTGCGGGATATGGTGAAATATGCCGATGCGGCCATTCTTTGCGCCGCTGTGGCAGATTATCGTCCGGTGGTGGTGCAGGAGCAGAAGATGAAGAAGAGCGGCGAGCGCCTGGTGATTGAGCTGGAGAAAACGCCGGATATCCTGGGCAGCATGCGCGATGTGTTTGGCTTTAACGGCACGCTGGTGGGCTTTGCTGCCGAGACTCAGAACGTGGAGGAATACGCCCAGGACAAGCTGCGCCGTAAGAAGTGCGATATGATTGTGGCGAATGATGTTTCCCGCCGCGATATTGGTTTTGACTCCCGCGAGAATGAGGTGGCCCTGGTGTACCCCGACCGCGTGGAGTACCTGGAAAAGGATACGAAGGAGCATATTGCCCTGCACATTATTGAACACGCCACGCTGATTCGCCGCGCATGAAAGTGACCATGGAAATGCTGGGCTGGGGCCCGGATTATGCAGAGGCTCTGGCGGCGCTGGGGCACCCGGAGTGGTATCCTGCCCGCATTATCCGCGAAACGAAGATTAATTTCACCGTCATAGCCAAAGGCAAGGGCGACCACGAGGTGGTGCTCTGCGGCAAGGTGTGGCACGAGGCTGTTTCTGATGCAGACTTGCCCACCGTGGGAGACTGGGTGGCAGTAGATCCGGGGCAGGGTAAGGACCTGCCGGTTATCCGTGCTATGCTGCCGCGCCGCAACCGTTTTTCGCGCAAAGCTCCCGGCCGCAGCTGTGCCGAGCAGGTCATCGGTGCAAATGTGGACATGGTGGTTGTGATTACTGATGCCGAGAGCGATTACAACCCGCGCCGCATTGAGCGCTACCTCACCCTCATCCGCAAGTGTGGGGCAGAGCCGGTGGTGCTGGTGAACAAGGCCGATACCGCGCCGGAGGCCGATATGCAGCGCGCGGTGGAGGAAATCCGTTCATTGGGTTGCAGCGAGGTGTACCCCATCGTGGCGCGCTGGCGCAAGGGCTACCCGCAGTATCTGCGTCGTGTTCCCAAGGGGCGCACTATTACCGTGGTCGGTTCATCCGGCGTGGGTAAGAGTACTTTTGTGAACAGTCTGCTGGGCGATGAATGGCTGGAGACCGGCCATGTGAACGAGGTGACCGGCAAGGGCCGCCACACCACCGTGGCGCGCGAGCTGGTGATTCTGGCCGGCGGCGGTGTGCTGATTGATAACCCCGGCATGCGCGAGATTCATATGTGGACGGATGCCGCCACGCTTCGCGCCCAGTTTGCCGACCTGACCGAGCTGGAGAGCCAGTGCCGCTTTGCTGATTGTTCCCACCGCAAGGATGCGGGCTGCGCTATTCGCGCCGCGTTGGATGCCGGTACGCTTACCCAGGATCGCTACGAGCATTTCCTTAATTTGGATGCTGAAATTGCCGAGCTGGAGCGCCGCAATGA
>JAFZGH010000128.1 GCA_017555465.1 Akkermansia sp.
CACCATTGCCGATAGCGGCATCGGTATGACCCAGGAGGAAGTCGTTGAGTTCCTTGGCACAATCGCCCACTCCGGCACCAAGAAGTTCCTGGAAGCCATGAAGGAGAGCAAGGGCGGCACGCAGGACCTCATCGGCCAGTTTGGTGTGGGCTTCTACAGTGTGTTCATGGCTGCAGACAAGGTGGAAGTGACCACCCGCTCCTGGCAGCCGGATGCCACCCCGGTGAAGTGGGTGAGCGATGGGCAGGAAGGCTATGAGCTGACGGATGCTGCGGCAGATACCCCGCGCGGCACGTGCATCCTTATTCACCTGAAGGAGGATGCAAAGAACTTCGCCAAGGGCGACCACACGCGCTATATCCTTTCCAAGTACAGCAACTTTGTGGGCTTCCCCATTGATTTCAACGGCGAGCACCTCAACACAGTGCAGGCTATCTGGATGAAGAGCAAGAAGGACGTGAAGCCGGAGGAGTACGAGGGCTTCTACCAGTTCATCGCCCACACAGAGAGCAAGCCTCTGAGCTACATGCACTTCAGCGCCGATGCCCCCATTGTGCTCAATTCCGTGCTCTTTGTGCCGGAGGAAAACCCGGAGGCCATGGGCTTCGGCCGCTGCGAGCCGATGGTGTCGCTCTACTGCCACAAGGTACTCATCGACAGCAAGCCCGAGAAGCTGCTGCCTGAGTGGCTGCGTTTCCTGGCCGGTGTGGTGGACAGCGAAGACCTGCCGCTCAATATCTCGCGCGAGATGCTTCAGGATAACTCCCTGCTGCGCAAGGTTTCCGGTATCATCACCAAGCGCTTCATCAAGCACTTGGAGGGCGTGGCGAAGAATGAAACCGAAACCTACGAGAAGTTCTGGCGTACTTTCTCTCGCTACATCAAGGAAGGTGTCGTGACCAGCTGGGAACACAAGGACGCCCTGGGCAAGCTGCTGCGTTTTGAATCCACCTTCACCGAGCCCGGCAAGCTCACCAGCTTCGAGGATTATGTGTCCCGCATGAAGGAGAACCAGAAAGATATCTACGTGCTCTACGGCGCCAGCCGCAGCCAGCTGGAGAATTCGCCCTATCTGGACGCCCTCAAGGCCCGCGGCTTTGAAGTGGGCTTCTTTACCGAGGGCGGCGACCAGTTTGTGGTGGAGAGCCTCATGAAGTTCGGCGAGAAGGAAATCAAGTCCATCGACCGCGCCGGGCTGGAACTGCCCCCGCTGGAAGCCCAGCCTGACCAGCCCGGTCTGGATGAGGCGGAAGCCGAGGGTCTGACCACCTGGGTGAGCGATACCTTCAAGGACCGTTTCTCCAAGGTGAGCACCAGCGACCGCGTGACCAGTGCGCCGGCCATTGCTCTGCAGGGTGAAGGGGATATTTCCTCGGAAATCAAGGCCTATCTCCGCGCTATGGGGCAGGAGATTCCCGAAACGCACCCGGAGATTGCCTTCAACCCGCATAACCCGATTGTGATGAAGCTGTCCGAGCTTCGCACGCAGGATGAAACCCTGGCCACCCTGCTGGCTGACCAGCTTATCAACACCGCACTGCTGCGCGCCGGTATGCTCGATGACCCCGCCAAGCTGGCGGACAATTCCCAGGCACTGCTGGAAAAACTGCTCAATAAGTAATCATTGCCCATAAAATAAGAAACAGCCCGCTTCCTGTGAAGCGGGCTGTTTCTTTATCTGCATCAACGCCTCAGAGGATGCAGCGCATCTTCTCCTCGGTATTGCGGAAGCGGAGTACCGTATTCAGACGTTCGTTTTCCAGCAGTGAGACAAAGCGCCCCTCTTTGACCATGGTGCGCAGACCCGGGTCGCGGAAGAGGTCGAGCAGGCGGGAGGGCTGCGGAATGCCACGGTTAGCCAGCTGGGTGTTGTAGAACGCGGTGAAAGTGGGTTCATCCAGTGTGCAGCCAAAGGCCACCAGACAGGCCAGATTAGTCTGTGCCGGGTCATCGATGGGATCGATGCTTTGCACCCAGCCGGTGATTTTCGAACTGCGCAGGGCCGTGGTCATGCGGGTGAACCAGGGAGTGGTGGGCATGGTGACGGCGGAATCTTTCGCCCGCTGCATCTGGGCTTCTGCCAGTTCGTGGTAATAGCGGATGCGGCACACGTTGCCGTAGTAACAGATACCCATCATGGTGACCCAGAGCATGATGAGGCTCATAAGGATGGTGGTGAGCACGCCGCCCAGACCGGGCTTCTTTCGGAAATTGAAGAGTTGGGAAATCCACACCATGCCGTGGAAGCAGATAAGCAGAATAAGGACAGCTGCGCCCCAGGCCAGAGCCTCAACCATCCAGGGCTGGGGAGAATCGGTCACGAAGGCTACATAAGTGTACCCGTTTTTCTGCAGGAACATCCAGGCGGACACGGCGCCGGAAATGGCCACCGCCAGCAGAATCATCTTGAGAAAGCCCTTAATGAGCGAGAAGATAAGGATGGCACCCACGATGATGCCCAGAATGGTGAGAATGATATGAGAGGTTTCCATTGTGACAAATATGTTTAGCGGATAAAGTGTTGAAGCTGGGTTGCAGCCTGGCGGGCGTCAGTGTGCTGCGGGTTGATTTGAAGCGCTTTCTGCATGGCACGCAGGGCAGGGCGATACTGCCCGACCTCAATGAGGATGAGCCCCAGACGGTACTGCGCTTCGTCATTCTGCGGGTGCTCGCGCGAGCATTCCAGCATCTGGCGCAGCGCATCCACCGGGCGCTTCTGCTGCGCCAGGAACACGGCGTAATCCATGCGGGCCACTACACTGGCCGGATCTCGTTCTACGGCGCGGCGGTACTGGGCTTCAGCTGCGCCGGTGTTACCAGCAGCATTGTTCAGCATGGCCAGCTGCATGGCGCCGGTGGGCTGGTCGGCCTGGTGCGTAGCTGTCTCCAGCATTTCCTTTATCACCGGGTGGCTCATCGGCAAATCCGGGAACAATCGCCAGCCTGCAGCCTGGCGCACACAGCGAACCTTATCAGCCAGTGCCTTGCGGGCGGCGTCGCCGCCTAAAAGCTCCACCGCAGCAGCGCGTACCAGCGCATCTTTATCTTGTGTCGCCCCCAGCGCTACCGCCTGCACCTCCGAAGTCAGCGGGAATTGAGCCAGCAACCCCAGCAGCGTGGCACGCCAGCCGGCAATTTTCTCGGCCTTATAGGCCGCCAGCAGCTCCTTTACGCTGCCCTTGCCCTGCATTGCGTGGCCTGCCGCGCGGAAACGCTGGCGGTATTTGCCCAGGCGTTCCTCCGGGTAGCGCTTTTCCAGTATCTGACGGCACCACTCGTGATCCTTGTCCTTGTGGCAGTTCAGACAGGCATTTGGCAGCCCCAGCTCGATACTCAGGCGCGGATCCGGCCAGTGCAGCGAATGATCGCGGCGCGAGTCGCGCCCCATGTAGGTCATGCTCGGCATGTGGCATTCCAGGCAAGGCGTTGCCCGGCCACCGCAAAGCCGGTTGTGCTTCACCTGTGGCGCCAGCACCCCATTGATGACCTTATTCTCGCCGTGGCATTGCAGACAAAGCTGGTCATTCTCCAGAGGTTTCGTCAGCCCGCCGGAGTGGGGGTCGTGGCAGTCATAACAAGTTACACCGGTGTGGCCCATGCGGTGCAGCCGGAAACTTGTCTCACAGTAATCCTCCTCCAATTGCATGCCATTCGGGTGAAATACCCCAGGAATCTTCGGCAGCTCCAGTCGGAAATAGTCATCAAATTTATCTCCCAACGAAAAACCGGGCGTCAACTCCTCGCGGCGGGCGTGGCAGCTGGCGCAATTATCATCGTGCTGCTGCGGCGTCAGTTTTCGTTCTGCTTTGACCACCAGACACCCATTCTCTGCATCCGTCTTTGCCGACACCTTGTGGCACTGAATGCAGGTGATACCCGGCTCCTGCCAGCTGGCTTTGAACGTATCAGTGGTCACATCGTAATTCTTCTTGAAGCCGCTCATGTGGCACCAGGCGCATTGGGATTCCCAGTTCATGCCGCGGCCCGTCCAGTGCCCCCACTCGCCAGGCTTGCGGACAGCGCCGCCTCGCTCCTGCTGCAACGCATCATCGCGGAACACATCGAACCACTCCTTCTTCTCTACATCCCAGGCTGCGCTGGGCGCCTGCAAACCGCCATCCTTCCACCGGAGCAGATACTGCACCAGCGGCTCGCGGCCAATCACTCCGCCCACAGTATAAACCTTACCCGTTGCTACATCGCGCATTTGCAGCTGTCCCTGGGCATCGCGCAGCATCTCCAGCTCCATCCCATGTGCCTTGATGCGCTGCCCGGCAAAGGCCTCCGCATCCAGCGCTGCTATCGGTTGTCTCCAGGCCCAGGCATGGTCGCTGCCCTTCCACAAATCATACTCCTTGCGGTGGCACTCGGCGCATTGGCGCGAGATAGAAAGCGCCTCCTCATTCCAATGCGGCCGCTGCACTTCCTCTGCAATGCACAGGGCAGAGGAAACCAACAGAACTATGGAAAAAATGCGCTTCATGCGCGCATTTTACCACACTCGTCCACGCGCACGCAAACGCAAAGACGCACTCCGCTTGTCATAACCGAAAAACTTTTTTTCATTTTAGGCTTGCTATCTGCTCTTTGTTCTGCTAAACTCCTGCCACACGCACGAGTAGCTCAGTGGTAGAGCGGCTGTCTTACACACAGTTGGTCAGGAGTTCGAATCTCTTCTCGTGTATTCACCGAGCCTGCTTTCCGACACAATTTGGAAAGCAGGCTTTTTTAGTTTATCCTTTTA
>JAFZGH010000129.1 GCA_017555465.1 Akkermansia sp.
CACCATTGCCGATAGCGGCATCGGTATGACCCAGGAGGAAGTCGTTGAGTTCCTTGGCACAATCGCCCACTCCGGCACCAAGAAGTTCCTGGAAGCCATGAAGGAGAGCAAGGGCGGCACGCAGGACCTCATCGGCCAGTTCGGTGTGGGCTTCTACAGTGTGTTCATGGCTGCAGACAAGGTGGAAGTGACCACCCGCTCCTGGCAGCCGGATGCCACCCCGGTGAAGTGGGTGAGCGATGGGCAGGAAGGTTATGAGCTGGACGAAGCCGCTGCCGATACCCCGCGCGGCACGAGCATCCTCATTCACCTGAAGGAAGATGCAAAGAACTTCGCCAAGGGCGACCACACGCGCTATATCCTTTCCAAGTACAGCAACTTTGTGGGCTTCCCCATCGATTTCAACGGCGAGCACCTCAACACGGTGCAGGCCATCTGGATGAAGAGCAAGAAGGACGTGAAGCCGGAGGAGTACGAGGGCTTCTACCAGTTCATTGCCCACACGGAAAGCAAGCCTCTGAGCTACATGCACTTCAGTGCCGATGCACCCATCGTGCTCAATTCCGTGCTCTTTGTGCCGGAGGAAAACCCGGAGGCCATGGGATTCGGCCGCTGCGAGCCCATGGTGTCGCTCTACTGCCACAAGGTGCTCATCGACAGCAAGCCCGAGAAGCTGCTGCCGGAGTGGCTGCGTTTCCTGGCCGGTGTGGTGGACAGCGAAGACCTGCCGCTCAATATCTCCCGCGAGATGCTGCAGGATAACTCCCTGCTGCGCAAGGTTTCCGGTATCATCACCAAGCGCTTCATCAAGCACTTGGAGGGCGTGGCCAAGAATGAAACCGAGACTTACGAGAAATTCTGGCGCACCTTCTCCCGCTACATCAAGGAAGGAGTGGTCACCAGCTGGGAACACAAGGATGCGCTGGGCAAGCTGCTGCGCTTTGAATCCACCTTTACCGAGCCCGGCAAGCTCACCAGCTTTGAGGACTATGTGTCCCGCATGAAGGAGAACCAGAAAGATATCTACGTTCTCTACGGTGCCAGCCGCAGCCAGCTGGAGAATTCGCCCTATCTGGATGCCCTCAAGGCCCGCGGCTTTGAAGTGGGCTTCTTTACCGAGGGCGGCGACCAGTTTGTGGTGGAGAGCCTCATGAAGTTCGGCGAGAAGGAAATCAAGTCCATTGACCGCGCCGGGCTGGAACTGCCTCCGCTGGAAGCCCAGCCCGACCAGCCCGGTCTGGATGAGGCGGAAGCCGAGGGGCTGACCACCTGGGTGAGCGATACCTTCAAAGACCGTTTCTCCAAGGTAAGCACCAGCGACCGCGTGACCAGTGCTCCGGCCATTGCCTTGCAGGGTGAAGGGGATATTTCCCCGGAAATCAAGGCCTATCTCCGCGCCATGGGGCAGGAGATTCCCGAAACGCACCCGGAGATTGCCTTCAACCCGCATAACCCGATTGTGATGAAGCTGTCCGAGCTTCGCACGCAGGATGAAACCCTGGCCACCCTGCTGGCTGA
>JAFZGH010000130.1 GCA_017555465.1 Akkermansia sp.
CTCACAGACTATGCGCGGAAGCACCCGGTCATCAAGACATCAGCGCGGCAAAAGCAGCGCGTTCCATCTCGCTGTACGGGGCTGCAGAACCATCCAGATTCCGCCGGGAAGAAGTAGATTTTACCACGGCACAAAGTCCGGCAGGGCTGGAAATCTCAAATTTCCAGTCCATTGAGCTGGAGCCAATTTTAAGAATGCAGGCATGTACTGACACCGCGTCAAAGAAACGCAGCGGGGCCAGGTAGTCTGCCTCCACGTGCACGCGGGGGTAAAGGTAGCCATCGCGGGTCACTACATTGCCCAGCGAGGCCAGCGCGTGCGTTTCTGCCTCCTCTGCGAGGTGGAAGAAATTAGCGAAGTACACCACCCCGGCGGCGTCGGTTTCATGAAAGGCAATGCGGCGTTGGTAAGTGAAGGCAGGCATGGTAAGAAATCATCGGTAAAGTGCGCCCCAGTCGGTTCCGGTGCGGCGGCGGTTCTCATCTGCCACGGCATCCCAGCCGGAATCCTGGAATTCGGAAATGATGATGCTGCCGTCTGCTTCATTTGTGCGTACATAGAGCACGCAGAAGTGGCGGCCATCAGTAACGGTGAGGAAACGGGTGCGGTTTTCGTGCATGCTGTTGGTGGCATCCAGCTCAATGGGGCGGGAATCGCGCATCCAGGTGCGCGCTGCTTCCGGCAGTTTATCCAGCCCCAGCCATTGCTCTGCCTCGGCGGGGCTCATGCCGGCAAAGCTTTCGAAATCGGAAATATGTTTCATCACACGCGCGGCGGCGTGCACCGCGGCACTTGTGGCCAGCGGATAGCCATTGGCCGCCGGGCGGTGCTGCAGCATGAGCCGGAGGTCGCGTTGCAGGGCTTCCTCATCGGTGGGACGCGGGAAGCAGGTGCACCACAGAACCAGCAGCAGGGCACCGATGCCAATGCAGGTGTTCGCCAGGCGGCTGCGCAGCAGCATGCGCTGCACAATCAACTTGAAACGCAGCGCGTTTCGCTGGTCGCCTGCCTTGAATTGGAAGTTCGGGCGTTTTGCCTTTTCTTCGGCTGCTATTTCCTTAACGGTGCGCGCGGTGGAGGGATTGAGGGCTGAGGCTGAAACGAACCCTACCTCCAGCTGTTCCTGCAAATCCTCTGCCGGGAACATGTAGGCCAGCAGCATCTTGCGGATGGCAAAGCTGATGCCCGTGAACGCTGCATAGCGCCACAGCCCGGTGGTCAGCATGCCGCCCTGGTACACAAAGGTGGGTTCCACATACTCCGGACGCCAGGCCGCCAGCAGCGGATACGCCAGCAGCGCCAGCACCAGCACCGTGAACAAGGCCGAAAACCATACCAGGTTGCGCCGTGGCCCGCAGCAGCTTGCCAGCTCCATGAAAAGCACCGGCACTACCCAGATAAGCGGTTTGAGGGAATAGAGGGTGATACCCTCCGCTTCCTCCATGGCGGGATTGGGGGGGATAATGGCATCCGGGAACGACAACGCCCAGAGCAGGGCACCCGCCCCAAGCAGGCAGAATAAATAACGCAGCACTAGCAGGATGTTCAGCATCAGTGTCTTCATTTTATGCCGCCCACCCCGCAGCTGTCAAGCCCGCTCTCTGTCGTTCAGCAGATGAATGTCCTCGCCGATGAGGCCGCGCGAGCAGGCCTCATTCAGGAGGCGTTCCTCCACATCCGGCGGGGGCAGCAGGCAGCTGTGCGGCAAATCTGCCGTGAGCAGCTCCAGCGCGCAGGCATTGTGCAGCGCCATGGTGGTTTCAATGAAGCGCATGGAGGTGGGTTCCTCCAGCATGAAATTGAGCGGTTTTTTCTGGTTCAGCACGCGGTTCTCCGGGATGACTCCGCCGTATTCATCCTCCACTCCCAGATTCGCCAGCAGGGCGGGGCTGGGTACCACCACAGAGGGCCGCAGCACGCGGCGCAGCGCGGCAATATGCCCGGTTACCGTTACGGTGCACCAGGAAGCCGCAATGGCCGCATTCAGCGTATCGGCGTCATTCGCATCAATAAACGCCACATTGCCGGGCAGCTCTGCGCCCTTGTCCACCACATCAGCCACGCATACGCGCATCTTATTCTTCAGCGCATAGTACAGCACGCCGCGCCCCACCTTGCCGAAACCGATGATGAGCAGCGCCTTGCCCGCCAGCTCCGAGTGCCCCAGCTGCGCCAGTGCGCGGAAAAAGCTCTCGCCCGTGCCCAGCACGGTTTCAATACGCTTGATGCACCCGGAATCTGCCAGAATCACCGGGTGGTGCGGGTGCACATAGCGGTGCACCCCGGTTCGGGTGAGCTCTGCAGCCCCCAGGCGCGGGTGCAGTTCGCAGAACTGTCCGCTGCAATCCAGCACGATATCAAAATCATCCATACTGCGCGGGGCTTTCCGGATACCGAACTCCGGC
>JAFZGH010000131.1 GCA_017555465.1 Akkermansia sp.
ATTAAGCACCCGGAGCGGGAATTGCAGATTGGCGTGACGGCTGGCGCATCCTGCCCGGCTAATGTGATTGAAGCTGTTATCTGCCGCATTGCGGAGCTTTGTGGTTGTGCTGAGCTCTGAATTCAAACTCTTGGGGTCTTCTAATAAGTCTGCCTATCTCGGTGAAATTGTAATCTATCGGCGAGCAAAGCGAGCGGAAATTTATAGCCCACGGTAGTGGGCGTAAGAGGTTAGACAGGGGTGGAGCGACGGAGTCGCGGAACCCCTGGTCAAACAAAAAAATGACCAGAACCCCGAACGCAGTGAGTGGGTGACAGAAAGCTAAGCATCAACATAAAGCGTCGCATTCTGTCACCCGTTCCACGGGTTCCTGTTATTTTTTTTGAGGTAGCAGGCGCTGCGCGTGCTAACGCACGTTTGCACCTGCCTAACATCTGTCGCCCACTACCGTGGGCTATAAATTTCCGCTCGCTTTGCTCGCCGACAAATTACAATTTCACCGAGATAGGCAGACTTATTAGAAGGCCCCAAGAGTTTGAATTCAGAGCTCAGCACAACCACAAAGCTCCGCAATGCGGCAGATAACAGCTTCAATCACATTAGCCGGGCAGGATGCGCCAGCCGTCACGCCAATCTGCAATTCCCGCTCCGGGTGCTTAATCCACGCAGGCAGCGTGCGCTCCACTTCCTTTTTCTGCTCCAGGTCATAGCAGCGGATACGCTGCGGATGCAGCAGGCAATCAGCCGTGGAAATAAAGAATGTCGGCACTCGCTTTGCTGCGATGTGCGCCAGGTGAGTCGTGTTGGAACTATTGTATCCACCAATGATGAACATGGCATCCAGCGGTTTCTCAAGCAAATCGAAAAGCGCATTCTGGCGATCCTGGGTGGCTCCGCATATCGTATCAAACATGTGGAAACGCTCAGAATGGCCATCTCGTTCCTCCACAGCCTGTCGCAGAATACTCTGTATTTCCGCAGTCTCCGATTTCAGCATCGTTGTCTGATTCGCCAGGCCGATTTCTGCCAGGTGACTATCCGGGTCAAATCCTTCGGAATAACTACCGGCAAAGTGCTGCATGAATGAAGCTTTATCCCCCCGGCCGTTCATGTAATCTGCCACCAGGCGGGCATCAGCATCATTAAATACCACCAGAAAGTTGCCCTTGCCATCCTTACCAAGAGACTGGGAAGCCGTAGCCATGCTTTCCTCATGTCTGGCCTTGCCGTGGATGATGCTGGTCACACCGGCAGCAGCATAGGTGCGCACCCGCTGCCAAACTTTAATCACATTGCCACAGGTGCTGTCCACCAAGGTCACGCCCCTGGCATCCAGGCGGGTGCGCAGCGACACCGGCACCCCGAAGGCAGGCATAATCACCACATCCTCTGCCGTCAGAGCATCATAGGCCGGGTCATCCATCTTCCACGGCAGGTGCAGCAGCCCCAGCGCATCCAGCCGGGCATTTACATCCGGGTTATGAATAATCTCACCAATCAGCCAGATGCGGCGTCCCTTAAACAAACGGCAAGCCGCATAGGCAATCTCAATGGCGCGTTTCACACCATCGCAGAACCCGAACGATTCCGCCAGGAAAAGGCGCATGCCCGGCAATTCCAACTCATTCCCCTGCAGGCGTATACACTCCACCAGCGGGCTCTGGAAATGGGCCAGGTCCTTTGCTACCTGCTCCATCACCTCAGGCCGGCGTACATTCACCGGTCTGTTCACTTTTGCAGTTTCCATATAAAAATCAGTGCGGAATATTCAGGGCTTCGTATGCCAGAATCTGGCATCCCTTCAAATCCATCTTGCCCGTGGGCAGAGCCGGAATAGCTTCCACAGGAATAATCTCACGCGGGCACCAGAGACGCGGCAGCCCCAGTGCCACCAGGTGGTTCTTGATTTCCTCCAGCGCATGATTCAGCTGGCCATGATGCACCGCTGACAGCAGCACCAGCGCCTCACCTTTGGCGGCGTCCGGCACGCCCATCACCGCTACGGCGCGCCCGGCAAAGCCCTCAGGAAGCTCCACGAAAGCTTCAATAGCATTTTCCACCACCTCATGAGGAACCATTTCCCCGCCCACTTTAGAGAAGCGGGAACGGCGGCCGCCCAGTTTCAGGAAACCATTCAAATCCACACAGCCCAGGTCACCGGTCTTGAACCATCCATCCCGGAAGATTTCCGCATTCAAATCATCGCGCTCGATATAACCGCTGAACACATTCGGCCCCTTGAACCAGATCATGCCCTGCTCGGAAAGCGG
>JAFZGH010000132.1 GCA_017555465.1 Akkermansia sp.
CTACAAGTCGGGCGACATCATTCCCGCCGACCTTGTGAAAAAACTGCGAGCCAGCCGCTACTTCCTGCCCGCAACCGATAACATGGGCCAGCTCTGCGTCGCCAAGCTCGACCTGGAGATGCACATGAACTACAACGAAAAGTTCAAGGGTAAGGATCTGGATGCCGCCACCCGCGAATTGCTGGAACCCTGGCAGATGAAGTACACCACCCCCGGCACCTCCATCATGCGCCGCCTGCGCCACTGCATCACCGGCGGCTACAGCGCCGGCTACTATTCCTACAAATGGGCTGAGGTGCTCGCCGCAGATGCTTACTCCCGCTTCAGCAGCGAAGGCGTGCTCAACCGCAAGACTGGGCAGGATTTCCGCCGCTGCATCCTTTCCCAGGGTGATAGCCAATCCGCCGCCGAGCTGTACCGCCAGTTCATGGGCCGTAACCCCAACCCTGATGCCCTGCTGCAATCTCAGGGACTCTGCAAGTAATTCCTCATTATAGTGATATAGCCACCCCATCCGGCACCTCCGGGTGGGGTGTTTGCGTATGCGCACAGCCCTGTCCCCGTCCAAGCCACAGCAAAATTTACATTTTTAGAATCATTCCACTTGACAAACCTGGCAATTAGATTAGAATACTTCCAGAACAATATAAAAAAAGAGCCTGGTAAAACAGCTCGAAATCCCTTGACTTATCTATCAGACAGGTTTAGAATACCCGTGTTGGTAGAGAGTCAGAAACCATCGTCTCTCCTCAGAGAGTATAAACTCCAAAACCAGAATCATTTTATGACAGACACAACATGCACTCAGGAATGCGCCTGCCAGGTAGATCCGTGGCAGGGATTCAAATCCGGCGTATGGCAGGATTCCATCAATGTCCGCGATTTCATTCAGCAGAACTACACGCCCTACACTGGCGAAGGCGACTTCCTTGCCGGCCCGACTAAGGACACCATCGCCCTCTGGGACGAAGTGAAGGATCTGATGAAGAAGGAAATCGACGCCGGCGGTCTGCTCGACGCCGACACCGAAGTGGTTTCCACCATCGTTTCCCACGGCCCCGGCTACATTGACCAGGCCCGCGAGAAGGTTGTAGGTCTACAGACAGATGCCCCGCTGAAGCGCGCCCTCATGCCCTTCGGTGGTCTGCGTATGGCCCAGAAGGCTCTGGAATCCTACGGCAAGCAGATGTGCCCGCACACGGCTGAATTCTTCGGCCGCATCCGCAAAACCCACAACGAAGGCGTGTTCGATGCCTACACCAGCGACATCCGCGCTGCCCGCTCCGCCGGTATCATCACTGGTCTGCCCGATGCCTACGGCCGTGGCCGCATCATCGGTGACTACCGCCGCGTAGCCCTCTACGGCACCGACAAGCTCATCGCCGCCCGCCGCAAGGACCTCAAGGACCGCGAAGCCGGTGTCATGACCGATGCCACCATCCGCCTGCGCGAAGAAATGAACGAACAGATCCGCGCTCTGGCCGAACTGGCAGAAATGGGTAAGAGCTACGGCTGCGACCTGAGCCGCCCGGCCACCAACTCCCGCGAAGCCGTGCAGTGGACCTACCTGGGCTACCTGGCAGCCGTGAAGGAACAGAACGGCGCAGCCATGTCCCTGGGCCGTGTTTCCACCTTCCTTGACATCTACTTCGAGCGCGACCTGGCCGCCGGCACCATCACCGAAGCCGAAATCCAGGAGCTCATGGACCAGTTCGTCATGAAGCTGCGCATGGTGCGCTTCATCCGCACCCCCGAGTACAACAGTCTCTTCTCCGGCGACCCCACCTGGGTAACCGAATCCATCGGTGGTATGGGCGAAGACGGTCGCACCCTGGTGACCCGCAGCTCCTTCCGTATGCTGCAGACCCTGTACAACCTGGGGCCGGCCCCCGAGCCGAACCTGACCGTGCTGTGGTCCACCGCCCTGCCGGAAGGCTTCAAGAAGTACTGCGCCAAGGTTTCCATCGAGACCTCCTCCGTGCAGTATGAGAACGACGACCTGATGCGCCCGTACTGGGGCGACGACTACGGCATTGCCTGCTGTGTGTCCGCCATGCGCATCGGCAAGCAGATGCAGTTCTTCGGTGCCCGCGCCAACCTGGCCAAGGCACTCCTCTACGCCCTCAACGGCGGCGTGGACGAAGTGAAGGGCAAGCAGGTGACTCCGCCCGCCCCGCGCTACGAGGGTGAATACCTTGAATACGACAAGGTGATGGAGCTCTTCGACAACATGCAGGACTGGCTCGCCAAGACCTATGTGGATGCCCTCAACATCATCCACTACATGCACGACAAGTACTGCTACGAGCGCATCGAAATGGCTCTGCACGACCCGGAAATCCTGCGCACCATGGCCTGCGGTATCGCCGGTCTCTCCGTGGCCGCAGACTCCCTGTCCGCCATCAAGTACGCCAAGGTCAAGTGCATCCGCAACGAGGAAGGTCTCATCGTCGACTTCGAGACCGAGGGCGAGTTCCCCTGCTACGGCAACAACGATCCCCGCGTGGACGAAATCGCCGAGGCGCTGGTGAGCAACTTCATGAACAAGCTGCGCAAGCTGCACACCTACCGCGACTCCATGCCCACCCAGTCTGTGCTCACCATCACCTCCAACGTGGTGTACGGCAAGAAGACCGGCAACACGCCCGACGGCCGCCGCGCCGGCGAGCCCTTTGCCCCGGGTGCCAACCCCATGCACGGCCGCGACAAGAACGGCGCTGTGGC
>JAFZGH010000133.1 GCA_017555465.1 Akkermansia sp.
CTCGGAACCAGCGTATGAGTCGTCAGCCTGCATGGAAGCAGCCACCTGGTTGTCACTCATGGCATTCACGCCGGAATCGGTCAGCATGTCCATGAACACATCCTTATTCTGCAGCAGGAATGTGTTGTTACCAGCTTCGCGGAGCTTCTGCACGCGCTCCTCAACCGTGGGCAGGAACAGCTTCTGCACCACACGCACCTTGTGCATTTCCAACGGCACCTGGTGCTCTTCCTTATAGAATTTGACGATAGACATGATGATGATTAGTTATAATGAAAAACTTGCGCACAGAAGCGCGCCGCGGATTCTAACACGCGACTTTCCTTATTGTCAATGCTTTTGTCCGGCCAATTGTGGCATGCAATGCTGACTTATTGGCACGTTGACACAGAATCATAGCTATTCTAAGATTGAGCCATGAAAAAGATCTGGAGAAGTATCCTGATGCTGATGTTGCTGGCACTGGGAGCTCACGGTGGCATCAAAGTAGCCAGTCTGCATCCGTTACTCAGTGATATGGCTCGCAGCGTGGGTGGCGATGCGGTGGAAGTGGTGGATTTGTTCCCGAAAAATGGCGAGTTGCATGCCTTTGAGCCCACTGCGTCTCATATAGCAGCAGCGGCAGGCGCTCACCTGGTATTGGCCTGCGGCAAAGGAGTGGAGCCTTACCTGGAAGACCTGCGGGATTCCCTGCCCGCCAGCACGAAGATTGTGGATCTGGGTGCCACCGTGCCGGATGTGTACATCCCCGGCACCGCCATTGCCGATCCGCACTGGTGGAACAGCCCCAGCGCCATGAAACGAGCCGCCCGCGCACTGCGGCTTGAACTTGAACGCGCCTTTCCAGAAGGCAAAGGACGCTTTGCGGAAGGCCATCGCACATATACCCGACAGATGGATAATCTGCGCCGCGTTGCGCTTCTCGCCTTTGTCCCGTTTGAGCAGGAAGATCGCGTGCTGGTCTGTTCTCACGCTGCCATGAGCCACTTCTGCAAGGAATTCGGCTTTACCGCCATTGCTGTACACGGTGTTGCCCAGGAAAGCGAGGGCGACACCGCAAGTCTGGCCCGCATTCTGGCACAATTACGGCAACAGAATGTCCGATGCCTCTTCTATGGTGTGAACGACTCTCCGAAAATCCTGCAAACCATAGCCAGTCAGGTAGGCGCTGTCACAAAACCGCTTGTGCTGGATGGTATCTATCCGGCATCCGGCAGTTACAGGGAAATGTTCCTCTTTAATGTCAAGAGCATTCAAAACGGACTGATGGAGAGATGATTCGCCCCCTTCTTTTCTCGTTGGTGGCAGCAGCCGCTGCTATGGCGCAGCAACTGCCTCCCGTATACATGTGCGGACGGGTTGATACACCCCTGGTTATTGACGGCAAGGGAGATGAACCCACATGGAAGCAGGCTCGGGAACTGACTCCGTTCAAGGATATTGAAGGAGGAACTATCCCTCACCAGTGCCGGGTTAAAATGCTCTGGGATGACGATTATCTCTACATTCTGGCCGATATGGACGAACAACACCTGTGGGCCACCAGGAATGAGCACGACTCCATCATTTACCATGACCCGGATTTCGAGGTATTCATTGACCCCGACGGCGATGGTCTCAATTACATCGAACTGGAAATCAACGAGCTGAACACCACCTGGGATTTATTCATCACGCGCCCGTACCGTTTCAATGATGCAAACATTCTGCACGATTGGGAAATAAAGGGACTGAAACATGCCGTGCACCTGCGCGGC
>JAFZGH010000134.1 GCA_017555465.1 Akkermansia sp.
CAGCAGTTCGGCTATGCTGAATGGCTTGACCACGTAGTCATCTGCGCCAAGTTGCAGGCCCTTCACCCGGTCCTGCTCGTCCCCGCAGGCCGTGAGGATGATGCTCGGAATGCCGGGGCATTCCTTCTGCATCATGCGCAGCAACTGGAAGCCGCTGATTTCTGGCATGTTCACATCCAGCAGCGCCAGGTCAACCGGTGTTGTGAGCAATAGCTCCAGTGCTGCGCGGCCATCCGGCGCGGTACGCACCTCGTATCCTGCGCTCGCCAGCGAATCCGCCACCACGCGGCGAATGGCAGTATCATCCTCTGCCACAAGTATGCATTTGTTGCTCATCGGTATAGCACTGTAGCATGTTCACCGCGCCGCCGCAAGTGAAAATCAGCGGAATCGGATGATAACCGGCTGCGGTTGCGGTGTCATATCCGGGGAGAGGGTGGCGGTATCTGCCGCGTTGAGCCAGCCGCGCACACCGGTAAAGGTCTCCACATAACACCAGCTGCCGCGGCTGGCCAGCAGGTGCACCGGGGTGGAGGGGGGGAGCTTCATGATGCCCGCGCCTCTGGCCTCGGCCGTGGTGCGAAGCTCGGTGGCCTGCAGCACATACGCCACATCATCCGGGGGCAGGGTCATGATATCCGGCGTCTGGCGGGTGGTGTAATACCCCCAGTCTGCGGCGCAGAGCAGGCTGGCCATGGCTGCCACTGCCGTGCATGTCTGCAGCCAGGGCTTGCGCTCGCCGCGGCGGACAATGAGCAGCGCAATGCAGAGAGCAAGCGCGGCGGTGCTCACCACCGTGCTCATCCAGAGCTGGCCGGGGGTGAGCAGGGTGAAGATATCATCCGTCACGGAGCCCGTGGGGAGGAGTGCTCCTTCTTTTCGCTGGATGAAGGCCAGATTGGCCGCTGCTTCCTTCATTCCCGGATCTCCAGAGAGGGCACGGGCGTAGCAGAGTGCGGCCATGCCGGGTTTGTTCAGGCGGTAATAGCAGTTGCCCATGTTGTACTGGCGCAGAGCTTCGGGATAATTCTGCGCGTTCTCCAGCTGGGTGAGCGCCTTGCTGTATTGCCCGCCCTGGTAATCCTGGCGGGCGGTCATGCCATCCGGAGCAGAGCCAGCCAGCGTGAGCGGCGCCAGGCAGAGCAGCAGCATGACGGCCTTGGTGCCGATACTGCGGAGCGTGCGCATGATGATGTTGCGCTCCTGCTGGGTGATGCTGGCCTGCGCATCCGGGCGGAATGCCTCCGCATCGCGGCGGTCGAGAATCTGCTGCAATTCAGGAGTCATGTTTTCGGCGTCAACGTGGGTTTCAATATAGGCCCCCACTCCTTTGAGGAAGCTGAGCGCATCAGCACGGGCTGCCAGTGCACTCAGTGCTCGTTCGCGGGCGCGGCCTGCAGCCCCGGCAGCCACCTTGCGGCGCATGGCGTTGGTTGCAAGTGCGGCCATAATCAGCACGGCGGGCAGGTACAGCAGATACCAGAGCCAGCGGGGCAAATCAAAGCTGCTGCCATACATGGCGCGGGGCATGTAGCCGTATATATCAGTCATTTCCGCCACGGGGACAGTGCCTGCGGGCGGCGGTTCTGCCGCAGCGGCGTGCTGGATACCGCTGCCCGCCTCATTGGTTTCCCTCCACTCCAGGGGAATGGGGGCGGTGGCGCACTGGCGGTACTCCATGCGCTTCGGGTCAAAATACGAGAAGGAGAAAGACGGAATACCGCCCACCTCGGCCGAGGGGCGAAGCAGCTGGCTGAATACCATGCCCAGCGTCTCGCCATTCGGGCCTACGATGGGCTTGCGGGTGGCGGGTACGAGCTTCCAATCAGCTGCATTTTCGGGTTTCGGGCATTCGAGCTGTTCCAGGTTGCCCGTGCCTTTCACGGTGATTTCCACTTCCACGGCTTCGTGCATAGCCAGGGATTTGGCCGTAGTGGTGGCTGAGATGCTGTATTCGCCCACCATATTGGCAAAGTTAGCCGGGGCGCCCGGGGGCAGGGGGAGCGCGCCGATGGTGTACACCGGGAGTTCGGCTTCATCTCGCATCACGGTGAAGAATCCCTGGCGCTGTTCCAGAATAATTTTGCCCGCCACATCGGAATTCCCCTCGCGGAAGGGAGTGAGCGTGCCGGAGAAATCAACGGTACGCCAGTTCTGCCCTTTGGCATAGGCGGTGGTGGTGCCCATGGCCTGGTTGTGCACCATAGCCAGAACGCCCTGCAGCGTGTTCTGGAAATTACCCACGCGCACATCCACCGAGTTGAGCTGCGGCGCCCCCACCGTGTCAATACCACCTGGCAACAGCAGTTTGATGGCCGTTTTCACGGGTTGGTGCACGTAGCCGTCGTTGATGTCAGTATACCAGAGCACACCGTAGGTCACCGGTGATTTCATCCATTTGATTTCGCTTTGCGACATGACCGGCAGAGGGGGGACTGTTACCTCTACCGTGCGGCCGGAGTTGTATTTGACCTGCAGGGATTTGAGCTGTACCTTGCCCGGTGCATCGGGGGTGATGAGCAGGGGGTAGATTTCCATGGGGGCGCGGTTGGCATCCATGGGATTGGCTCCGGCGTAGTGCTGCATGAGCTCCAGCGAGGCGTTATCTACCGCCGGGCGCTTCGGAATGCTGAATAAATCCTCGCCAACTTCCGTATCCACCAGATAAAGCGCGACTTTTTCACCCGGAACGGCCACATCCACCGACCAGACCGGCACCACCTCTGCCACCACCAGCGGGCAGAGAATACCTAAAAGCGTGCTGAAGTATGCAATTAAGTTCTTCATGTCAAAAAAGGAAAAATCGGGTGTTTAGTAATCTTTGTCGGGCGGGCGCACCTGCGCATCCGCATGCGGAATGGGTGAGCCCTTTTCTTCATCGAGATGGCTGCGCAGAACAGAAGCTGCATACTGGCGGGCCTTTTCCTCGTCACTGGGCTGGGGCTGTTCCTGCTGCTGCTTGGGCGCCTGCTGTTGCTGCTGCTCCTTATCCTGCTGCTGATTCTCGTCCTGCTCCTTATCCTGCTGCTGGCCGTTGTCCTGCTTGTCCTCCGGCTGTTGTTGCTGCTGGTCGTCCTGTCCCTGCTGGTCCTGTTTATCCTGCGGGTCCTGCTTCTTGTCAGAATCCTTGTCCTGCTGCTCGTCCTTATCCTGCTTGTCAGCGTCCTGATTCTGCTGGTTGTCTTTCTGCTCCTGCTTATCCTGGTTCTGTTGCTGGTTCTGGTCGTTCTGCTGCTGGTCCTGCTGATTCTGTTGTTGTTGCTGCTGCTGTTGTTTGAGGCGTTCTATCTCCTCTTCCAGCTTCTTGATAAGGGTTTCAATGGACGCAATATTCTTCTGCGCGCGGGTAAGCGAGGGCTGCAGCTTCAGTGCATCGCGGTAGGAGGTGATATCCTGCTTGAGCGAATCGACAATTTTCTGCAGCGCTTCGGGGCTTACCTGCGACTGCGGCTGCGTTTCCTCATCCTCGATGCCCTCTGCCATGGCGGCTTCTCCGTAGAGCATGCGCAATTCATCAAAACTGCGCGCGGCATTAATCTGCCCCAGCTGGTAGTGGGCCGCCGCCTGCAGTGCGGTGTCTTCATCCAGCAGGGCGCGCGAAAAAGCTTCCTTGGCTTTGTCGTGCTCATTGGCTTTCATGTGTGCCAGAGCCTGGCTGTAGGCCGTTGCATATTCGGCCAGAGGGGCTGCGTGCAGCTGAGGAACCATGCAGCCCAGAAACAGCAGAAGAGGAAGCACCCGGGATTTCCTCCACTCTGTGCTGCAGAGCATGGCCAGCACCAGCAGCACCACTGCCGCTATGGCAAAGGGTGCAAAGAGGTCGTTGGGTATCTTATTGATGGAGAAGGTTTCCTCGTGCGTATCAATCTTGCGCACAGCTGCCTGAGTGAATGCTGTGAGATTGGCGTTGGAATCCATGATGAAATAATCACCACCGGTGGCTTCTGCAAAGCGGCGCAGGGATTCGGTGTTCAGCTTGCTGATAACATGCTTCCCGTTGGCATCCTGCCAAAGCCCGTTTTCGCCCCGCGGGTCGGGAATCGGGCCGCCTGCCGCCGTGCCGATACCCACGGTGATGACCAGCAGCTTGCTTTCCCTTGCTTCCTCTGCCACTTCGAGCGAGGAGTTTACTGTGTCTTCGCCGTCGCTCAGGATAACCAGGGCATTGGTGCTGGCGGCGGGGGCGCTACGTTTGAAATCCTGCATGGCCTTGCGGAGCACCAGACCGAAATTGGTGCCGCCCACGCCTGCCCAGTTGCGGTTTACCTGCTCCAGCGCATCGCGCAGGGCGGTGTGGTCGTAGGTGAGGGGAACGACTAAATCTGCTTCGCCGGAAAAGACGATGAGGCCGATTTTATCGCCGGGCAGGGCATCGATGAGCTCGTAGGCGGCGGCTCTGGCTTCGGCCAGGCGGGAGGGCTTCACGTCCTCCGTTTCCATGGAGCGGGAAATATCCAGCGCAATGAGCAGGTTGCGGCCGGTGGTGGTGGCGCCGCCTTCGCGGTAGCCATTGATGGGGCGTGCCAGCGCCACGATGATGCAGGCGAGTGCCAGCAGGGCAAAGGTTGCGGGCAGGGCGGTGCGCCAGGGCGGGCGGCGGGTCACCAGTTCGCTGTGCTGGGCAGAGACGAGCCTGCGCCAGCCCTGGCCCGTGCTGCGCCATGCCACGATGACCAGCACGGCCAGTACGGGAACGAGCAGTAGAAACCACAGAACTTGCGGATGGAGGAAATTCATGGTGCAGAATCAGGGTGCAGGCTTGGGACGCGCAAAGTTGAGCAGAATGCCCAGCAGCAGGAAGATGCCTGCGGCTGCCAGCGGCCAGGGGAAGAGTTCATCGAAGCTGATGAGCGTGCGGCGCCTGGCTTCTGTCTTTTCCAGTTTGTCGATGTTTTCGAACGCTTTTTTGAGGCGTGCGCCGCTGCTGGCGCGGTAGAATTGGCCGCCGGTAAGCTTTGCTATCTCCTTGAGCGTCTTTTCATCGAAGGTATCAACATTGGCCGTGTAGCGGGAGAGTCGCTCATCCTTGCCGATGGCGATGGTGAAAATCTTGATGCCGAGCTCGGCGGCCTGTTTTGCTGCATCGATGGGGGTGATGCTGCCACGGTTGCTCATGCCGTCCGTCACCAGGATAATGACCTTGCTCTTGGTTTCCTTGCGTTCATCCAGCCGCAGTGCGGCAGAGGCAATCGCGGTGCCGATGGCGGTGCCGTCCTCGGCAATGTAGCCCGGGCGGCGGTTATCGGCCAGGTAGAATTCCCGGATGATGTAGCTCACGATGCCGTGGTCGAGTGTGAGCGGGCTGCAGAGCTTCGCTTTGCCGGCAAAGGCCACCAGCCCGATACGGTCGTTCGGGCGCCCGGCAATGAACTCGTTGATAACGTATTTGGCTGCGGTGAGGCGGTCAATGGCGGCGCGGCGGGTGCGTCCCCGTTCGTCTTTGGCTGTAAAGAGCATATCCTGACTGGCCATGGAACCGGAGAGGTCACAGGCTATCATGATGTCGATGCCGCTCACGCTTTCCTCGGTGTGCTGGTTTTTCCATTGCGGGCGCGCCAGGGCAACAATGAGGGCAGCCATGGCCAGCGCCATACAGATGGGGCCGATGCGGCCGGCCAGGGTAGCAGGGCGGCGCAGACTGGCCGCTGCAAAGCGGATGGTGGGGTGCACCAGGCTGGCAGAGGTGCCGGGGCGGCGGCGCAGGAAGAGCAGCAGAAGAACGAGCGGAAGCACCCAGAGCCAAGCGGGCTGGGCAAAGGTGAATTCGCGCGTGGCTTCCACCAGCGGTTCTGTGGTGGCCAGTGTCATGCTGTTACCTCCTGCTTGTTTTTCTGCTCCTGCTTCTGGGCGGCGTCAATGCGGACAACCAGCGTGCGCGCGGTTTCAATGAGCCCGTGGGCGCGGGTGGCGTTGCTTTCTGTTTCGCCGGCGTATTTGAATTCGGCCAGGTGCTCCAGCAGATCACGCGTTTCCAGCTGGCAGCTCAACGGCACATTGCTCAGCGAATCCATGCGCTGCGAAAATTCCTCATGCGTTTCATAGAGTGCGGGGTCCTGGGCTTGCCCGGCCAGGTAGGAACGCAGAATCATTGAAAGACGCAGCGCGCACTCGCGCATGGGCGGCAGCTCGGCATCCAGTTCTGCCAGCGCTGCCAGAGCTTCCTGCAGCGGGGTGATGGCTGGTGCGGCGGACTTGCGGCTGCGGCGGTAGAGCCACCAGGCAGCCAACGCGGCCAGCGGAAGGAGGATGGCGCAGGCCCAGGCCAGCGGCACCCAGAATTCCTGCACCATGAACTGGTCGGCGGGAATGTCTTTTTCCAACTGGGGAATGGCCTGTAAGATATCGTTGCCCATGGTGAAATCAGTGTGCAAAGACGCGGCTGCGGCGGTTGAAGAGTTTGCGCAGGGCGGGGATGAATTCCTGCGTGGTGAGCAAATCCAGCGAATCAATGCCCAGCTGGTTGAATACTCGTATCCATTCCACGCGGTGGGCCTGCATGGCGTGGGCGTGCGCCTGGCGCAGTTGCTTATCGCTTAAATCGCCCTCGAACAGTTCACCGGTTTCCGGGTCGCGGAAGCAGATGCGCCCGGCGGGTGGCAGTTCTACTTCGGCGGGGTCATTTACGCGTACGGGAATGAGCTCGTGGCGGAAATTGAGTTTGCCGATGGCCTGTTTGTCCGGGGCGGCCAGGAAATCGCTGATGAGGAAGACCATGGCACTCTTGCGCTGCGTGCGCAGGATTTCGGCGGCCACTTCGTCCACGGTGTCATCAGCCCCGGCGGTGGGTGCGCTCAGAATCTCGCGCACAATGCGCTGGCATTGTTTCATGCCCTTGGCCGGGGGAAGATAGAAGTGCGGTTTATGACCGAAGAGCAGCAGACCGACCTTATCGCCATTGAGCGCGGCGCTATAGGCCAGCACAGCCGCAATCTGCGCGGCATATTCGCGCTTGGTATCGGCAATGCCGGCGCTGGCGTAGTCCATGCTGCCGCTCACGTCCACCGCCAGCAGCAGCACCTGCTCGCGTTCCTCGTGGAAGGTACGGACATAGGGTGTGCCGGTGCGGGCGGTCACTTTCCAGTCGATGAAGCGCGGCTCATCACCGGCGCGGTATTCGCGGAAATCATCGAAATCAAGCCCCTGACCACGGAAGCCGGAGCGGTACTGCCCGGCAAAGGTGGCTGTGGACATGCGGCGCGCCTGCAGTTCGATGCGGCGCACTTTTTCCATGATTTCCTGCGTTTTATCCATGGCGGTTTACGGCACGGGAACCTTCGAAAGGATGCTGTCGATGACGTTGTCGCTGGTCTTGTTGGCGGCTTCGGCCTCGTAGGAAAGCAGGATGCGGTGGCGCAGAATATCGTGTGCCAGGTCTTTCACATCCTGCGGGGTCACATAGCCGCGCTGGCGGGTGAATGCCAGTGCCTTGGCCGCCAGGGCAATATTGATGGTGGCGCGGGGGGATGCACCGGCGCGCACCATGCCTTCCAGTCGCGGGTCTGCCTTCTCCGGCGTGCGGGTGGCGCGCACCAGGTCCACAATGTAGCGCTGCACGGCGGGGTCGATGAAAATCTGGTCCATGAGCGCGCGGGATTCCTCAATCTCCTGCACGGTGACCACCTGGCTGGTGTGCGGGGTGGCGGTGGTGCTGCTCATCATTTCCAGCACCTTGAGCTCTTCATCGCGGCTGGGGTAATCCACCACCACCTTGAAGAGGAATCGGTCGAGCTGGGCTTCGGGCAGCTGGTAGGTGCCTTCCTGTTCAATGGGGTTCTGCGTGGCCAGCACCAGGAAGGGATTGGGCAGGGGGTAGCTGCACTCGCCCAGCGTCACCTGGCGTTCCTGCATGGCCTCCAGCAGGGCGCTCTGCACCTTGGCGGGAGCGCGGTTGATTTCGTCTGCCAGAATCAGGTTGGCAAACACCGGGCCTTTCTTGGCGGTGAACAGGCGCTCCTCCGGGTTGTAAATCATGGTGCCCAGCAGGTCGGCTGGCAGTAGGTCAGGTGTAAACTGAATGCGGGAGAACGCGGCCTGCATGGTGCCAGCCAGCGCTTTCACGGAAAGGGTTTTGGCAAGACCCGGCACACCTTCCAGCAGCACGTGA
>JAFZGH010000015.1 GCA_017555465.1 Akkermansia sp.
ACGCCTCCTTCCATGGCTGCGCGGATGTAGCGCATGGCAAAGGCGATGCCGCAGGAGGCGAGGACTGTGCCAGCGGCGAGGTGCTGCTCATCGGTGACCATGGTATACCCCAGAGCGGCAAATAAACCGTGAACAAGAGCCGTCTGTTCGTCTGTGGCATTTTGGCGGCAGATGAAGGTGACACCATCCAGCACTTCCACCGCAGTGTTCGGGATGGCGCGGAAGAGCGCGGGAGGCTCCGGGGCTGCAAGAAGCAGCTCCATTTCCTGCAGACTGATACCGGCCGCGACTGATACAATCAGCTGGCGGCCTAAGTCGAGCGCAGGGCGGATTTCCTCAATGACTTCGCCGATGAACCACGGCTTGACGGCCAGAATGATGATATCAGCCTCGCTAGCTGCCAGCGCGTTGTCCCTGGTGGCCTGCACGCCGGGCAGGGAGGCATGGATGCGAGCCAGACCGGAATCTGATTTTGCGGTGCAGATAAGGTCGGCGGCCTGCCATGAGCCGGAGGCGATGAGTCCCCGGGCAATGGCACCGCCCATGCTGCCTGTTCCTATGATTGCTATTTTCATTTTGACTGTTTGCGGAAATCGTATGGGTTGACGGGATTCTTATCCTGCCACAGACCTTTGCGAGCCTTGCGGGCGGCTTTTTCGGCGTCTGCCAGGTCTTTGGCATCCGGCGCGTAGTAGGCGTAGTGCCAGGCCAGCCCTTCCTTCACCAGCTGGAGGTTGATATTCTTCTTACCCAGCCAGACAATGGCCACTTTGCGACCGTACTGGTCAGTGTCCTTCATTTCCAGACGCACGGCTTTACCCCCGCAGAGTTCTTTCAGCCGGTTTCGTGCCTCGTCGGCGTACGCCTGCCCCCTCTCCGGAGCATCGATGCCCCAGAGCCGCACCCGGGTTTTATCATCCGGCAGCTTGAAGGTGTCGCCATCCACCACGCGTTTGCATGTGGCGGTCATCGTTTCTGCCAGCAGCGGGCAGCATAGTAGCAAATAGAGTAGTATTTTTTTCATGATTGGGAAAGGTTCTTCAAGGCCCGGCGGGCGCGGACCCAGTCTCTGACCAGCCACGCGCATGCGGGAATGAGCAGAGAGCAGATGAATGCCCAGATGCACTCGTGATACTGCTCCCAGGGGAGGGCGAGCTGAGCTTTTTCCGGGTGGGTGGCCGGGTATACCACGGGCAGGGTGGCACCCGGGGTGTAGTAGCGGGCGTCCTCGCCGTTGCGGCAGCGCAGGATGAGGGTATGGGGTGTTGCGTCGTGGAATATCACATTGAGGTAGATGACGTGCCCCCAGGTGAAGCCCCTGGCGCCTGTTTCTTCGCCCAGGTAGGAACCGAGCACCGTGGCGGTGTTGTGGATGCCGGTGCGGTTGAGGTGGTGAACTTTGCTGATTTCCGCTATGCTCACGCCAAGGAAGAACAGCCCGAAAAGAATCCCGCAGATGAAGACGACCATGTTTCTTTTCATGCTCAGTTTCCTGTAGAGTTCTTCCCGGGTTTTCCGGTCGAGCTCCACGGCTTCGCTTCGGGGCTCAGTTGCCTGCGCGTGCTCAGCCAGCAGTTCCAGTAGAGAATCTGCATCGGGCGTGTCGATGAAGCCCTGACCCGTGATTCGCGGTAGTTCCTGCCAGAAGGATTCTCCCGCCTCTATAGTGAAAAAGACCGAGGCACAGTTGTTGCTGCGGTGTTCCACCTTGGCCAGCATGTCGGTAGTGAGCGGGTATTCTTCCACCAGCTGCGCACCCCGGCTGACGATGGCGCGGCGGTTAGTGAGGGTATAGTGCGTCTGGCTGGTGGTGAAGAGATACCAGAGCAGCTTTACCAGCTTGCACGCAGGAATGGCCAGGAGAATTCCCGACAGTATCTTTGCCCATGTTTCGACCATGCACCCCAGGCTGTGCCTGCCCAGAAAGGCAATGAGCCAGACCACGCTGCATGTCACCAGCAGCCGCCAGAACCGTGCTTTCAGGCGAAGAAAGCGAGGGCGGGCGTGCCAGAGCACACGCTCGCCCTCGTCCATCTGTCGGAGCAGCTCTGCCGGGGGATTAGTCATTTCTCACGCGGGAGCGGGGCGAGAGCACGATGGGCACACCCGCTGCCTTGATGCGGGAGCGGATGGTGTTGCGCAGGTACTGGGCGTAGCTGTCTGCCAGCAGGCGCTTGTCATTCACGAACAGCACATAGGTGGGCACCGGAATGGTGGTGTACTTCTCGTTGACCGCTGTGGTGGCGTAGAAGAGCTTGAGACGCTTCTTGAGCACGCGGTGCTGGCCGGGAGGGTTCATCTCCATGGCGCGCTGGAGCAGGCGGTTGAGCTCGCCCGTACCGGGCATGTTGAGCGCCTCCTGCTGCACACGGGCAATGCTCTTGAAGATGGAGTCGATACCCCAGGAATCCTTGGCGGAAACAATGGCCACCGGGGCGTAGTCCAGGAAGAAGAGGTTTTCTTTGATGTGTTCCCTCACGGCGTCCTTGCGGGCGCTCATGGGGGCGTCCGGGCAGTAGAGGTCAAACTTGTTGACGATGATGATGCAGGGTTTCTTTTCCTCGGCAATGATGGAGCCGATGCGGCGATCCTGCTGGGTGACGCCGGCGGCCATATCAATGACCAGCAGGCAGATGTCTGCACG
Source organism: Akkermansia sp. (assembly GCA_017555465.1). Lineage (GTDB taxonomy): Bacteria > Verrucomicrobiota > Verrucomicrobiia > Verrucomicrobiales > Akkermansiaceae > Akkermansia. The sequence continues at coordinate 2,645 of JAFZGH010000015.1, forward strand.
GCGGATGGCTCGTTCGCTGCGCATGGCGGAGAATACCTCCACTGAGGTATCACGCTTGCTGCGGGGGCGCATGCCCGCGGTGTCGATGAGCACATATCCCTGGTCTCCGCGGGTGTAGGGCACGTCGATGGCATCGCGCGTGGTGCCGGCCACGTTGGAGACAATCGTGCGCTTGTCCTGGAGAATGGCATTCACCAGGGAGGATTTGCCCGCGTTGGGGCGCCCCACAATGGCTACCTTGATGGGCGAATCCTTGGTCACTTCCTCCTGCTCCGGCTCATCTTCCGGCGTGGCATCGGCTGCGGCTTCTGCCTTCTTGGGCGTGGCGCCCAGGGACTTGAGCATGGCATTGAGCTTATCTGCCAGGCGGGGGAACCCGCGGCCGTGTTCGGCGGAAGTGAATACATAGTCAGAGAAGCCGAGGTCGGCGAACTCACCGAGGTTCAGCTCCTGTTTTTCGGTGTCTGCCTTGTTGAGCACCAGGAGCACGGGCACCTTGCTCTTGTGCAGGTGGGCGGCGATGGTTCGGTCGATGGGGGTGAGGTGGTCACGGCAGTCGCACACAAACATGATGTAGTCTGCGGCGTTCATAGCGATATCCGCCTCCTGGGTCACCTGGGCAGCAAAGCCGTCATCCAGCGTGCTGCCGATACCGCCGGTGTCTACCACCAGGGCATCGAAATCAGTGATGCGCACCGGGGCGCAGAGACGGTCGCGGGTGACGCCGGGCTGGTCATGCACAATGGCAATGCGGCGGCCCACCATGCGGTTGAAAATGGCAGATTTGCCCACATTCGGGCGGCCTACGATGGCAATGGTCGGAGTAGACATATGAGTTTAGAAGGGGCGTTCGGAAGCTTTGCGTGTCTTTTCGGAGCCGGGCTTGGGAGCCACATAAGGGGTGAGGCCGACAGGCATGATGCCTTTCCCCGTGCTGATGAGGTCCACGAGCTCCCCCGTGCGTTTGTAAAGCTGGGCAGAGGAGCGCTTGCCGTGGGTATTCATCACGGAATAGGTGTAGAATTCCGGTGAGGACTGGCAGAGCATGTGCAGGTTCTGCGCGCGGTCCAACAGGACAACAGGTTTCATGAAAGTGACATATTCGGCCATATAGCATGCGCCGATGACCTGGTTTGTGTCGCGGTTGATGGCCTGGCCGAACAGACAGTCCTTACCGTTGACTTTGGCAAGACGCAGGCTGAGTCTGATGGCTTCGCCGCGGGCCTGGATGTTGAATTCCTTGACTTTGCCACCGTTGGTCAGGGTGAAGAGAGCCCTGTTGGAGCCGTAGGTGCTGTTGCCATCGGGCATGCGGATGGTGGCAACGGCGGCGTAGTTGCCGGCGGTGCTCAGGCGGTAGAGCGATTTGAGGTTGAACTCGAAAGAGCGGGTGGAACCGGGGGTGAGCACCAGCTCCGGGAAACGCCCTGCGGCGATGGGGGAGATAAGACTTTGCTCTCCGCGCTTGGAAACAGTGAAGTTCAGCCAGGGACGCCCCGGTGTGTTCTTGAGGGTGATGGAGGCATCCGTCTGGTTCGTGATGGTGATTTTGAGGGCTACATTCTCACCCACAATGAAATCCTTGCGGACGGGCTGGAGTTGCATTTCAATCTGCGCATGGGCCTGGAAGCCGAGCATCAGGCAGAACAGGGTGAGCAGGCATTGATATATGTTTTTCATAAGTCTTTATCTTTTTGATGTTCAGGGAAAGTAAGGCGGAATCCGGTGGTGGGGGCACTCCACTTGCGGTCGCTGACCGGTCTGGGATGTCCCTCTGCATCGATCAGCAGGTAAACGGCTGTGCTATATACGCCGGGCAGGGGATTCTGCAGTTCGGTGCTGCTCCATTCCTGCGGGCTGGGGAAGGGAAGCTTCTGCTGCAGAAGAAGCTGGAGCTGTTGGGCTGAGGGAATGGTGCCGCCGCGCGTAGTGGCGTAGAATTGAGCCTGCCAGTATGAGACCCCGCAGACCGGAACATCAGGGTGCTGTTGCTGGGTTTCCCAGTCAGCAGGTTCAAGCCCTCCTTCGAGTTCAGCCGGCAGTGCTTCTGTGCGGGGGGCTGCTTCCTGCAGGAACTGTGCATATTCAGCCACTGTCACCGGGTGTGCCATGAGACGGTAATTCACACCGTCCTGGTGGCAGAGCAGGGCTGTTTCGTTGGCTGCGGGCAGGTGTTCAGGTTCGGCGAGACCGAACAAGGAGCCCAGACAGGAGAGTGCGATGATGAGTGTGCCGCAGATGCCTAGATACGTGCCCCAATGGCGCAGGAAGTTCCGCGTTTGCAGCAGCAGCGGATGGTGGGTCAGTTTGTAGTGCGTGGTGCTTTCCACTGCCTGCCGTTCGGATTCTGCCAGCTGGTGCAGGATAGTGCCGGCGGTTTCGCCGACAGTGTGCCAGCTCAGCCATGCCCCCTCGTATCCTTCGTGAAGCCACTGCACCAGGGTGGAAATGCGCCCGCGCCCCGGTTCCTGCTGCTGTGGCAGGAGCTTCCAGAGCGCAGCTGCCAGCGCCTGCATCTGTTGCCGGGGCTCGCAGGTGATATCCTCTGTGAGGGGGGAGAGGAAGTGCGGCGTCCCCTGAGGTTCCATGTAGATAGAGGAGGAGGCCAGAGGCATGGCGCTGAGGCCTGCCATGCTGCAGAGATCATACATTTCTGCGGCGGCCTGAATGATGCGGCAGAGCTGGGGCACGGATAGGCAGCTGCCTGCGGAGGCAATATCGGCCAGTGAACGGCCTTTTGGCATTTCCTGCGTCAGAAGCCAGAATCCCCCCACTTGCAGCGATTCATACACGTGGGCTACATGCGGCAGCTCCGATGAGGCAACCCGCAGGCGGGACTGTGCCAGGAAGGATGCCTCTTCCTCATGCGAAGCCGCAGGAGACAGCACTTCCAGCACCACGGCGCGATCTACGTGATTCTGCTGTGCTTCGTATAACGCGGTGTTGGCGCGCAGTTCAAGCAGCCGGGTCAGGGAATATTCCCCCAGCTGCAGCGGTAATTCTGGAAAAATCGGTATCATTCGGGCAGGGGGAGTTCAGGCAGGAAATCAGATACAGGTATGGCCTCTTCATCGGTCGGCACCAATCCATCATCCGGCAGAAGTGAATTACCCGGTGTGTACTGGCGGCGGTTGCGGGCATTGAGCCGTTGTTCCTGGAGAATCAGTGAGGCAGGCGAGCTGATGCAGTCCAGAGGTTCACCCTTGTAGTAAAGCTTGGCGGTAAAACCGTAGTAACGGATATCTCCGTATGCATCCATTTCTTCCTGGGTGAGTGGAGCCAGCTTGTAGGAAACTTCCAGATTTTCCTCCCACGCTTCCCAACTGGGGCTTTCGTTTGTCCATTTCCAGTCTACCTGGCCGCGGCTGAATGCGATGCGGCGTCCGTTCACGATATCGAAGAACTGAATGTGGATGTACAGATCATCCAGTCTCACAGATTCACCTGGCGCAAGGAGTATGGGCAGCAACATCTGTACCTGTTCGCCCTGGTCGGGGGTATAGTTGTGCTTCAGCTGGTGCGGGCCGAAGGAAAGCTTGCCCCGCATGGCGGCGGTCTGGTCGAATCCGTATGTGAGGCGCTGGGCGGCGCGCTGAAAGTAACTCCCTGCGCGGTCTCTCATCTGGAACACCTTGGTGTAGTACTCGCGCGCCTTCTTCGGGTTGAGCAGCTTGTCGTATGCCATGCCGAAGTAATAGAGCAGGGCGGGGTGCTCGGCCGAAAGCATGCTGCCCTCCTCCAGACAGAGGATGCACTGGCGCATATCACCTGCCGTCATGGCAGTCACACCTTGGCGGATGAGGCTTTCCAGGTCTTCCCGGTCTGCGGCACTCAGTTTGCTGTTGGCCTCCTGTTCGGCGGGTGATGCAGGCTGAGCTTCAGGTTCTTCCAGCTCCGGGAAATCAAATCCGCCCTCTTGAGCCAGAATGGTGTCCACATCGCGCACACGCAGGGGCGGCGGGGCATCGGTCTCTTCTTCTACTTCTTTCGGACTAGCCGCAATACCGGCTGCACCCTGTGTGTTCAGACTCATCTGAGCCAGTTCACGGGCTTCAATCACAGCCAGCTGAGCTCGTGATACTTCCAGTGAGCGTTCGTAGGCCATATCCAGACGCCGGGTGACTCCCACCCCCAGCACGGCCAGTTCCACCGCAATGGCGGCGATGAGCCCCATGACCACGACACGGCGGCACACGAGGACATGCAGCAGCTTTCTGCTGCAGCGCCGGATGCGCAGCAGCAGGCAACGGGATGCCGGGCAGATGCTCTGCTCAGCCTGCTGTGTTTTCTGTTTGCTCATACTCCAGAATCTCTCCCTCGTAGCGTGCCAGGAGAGCTTTCATGAATTCTTCTGCGGGTTGCCCGGCGGACGGGTCGAAGCCACCGTAAGTCATGCCATCGAGCCGGATTTTTCTGCCCTTTACCGTGGCGTAGGCCACTCCCTTGAACCCTTTGCCCCATTGGCGGAGATCCAGACGTGATATATCAGCAATCTGGAACAACTGCCCTGCTGCCGTCACGGTATCTCCCTGCAGGCTCATCACACGGCTGCGGGTGCGCAGAATGAAGAAAATGATGATGGCGCTGATGACCATGCACACGCCACCGGCAATCCACTGTTCGCGGATAGCGGCGGTATCAAAGGGATGCTCTGCTGGCTTGACCGGGTAGTGCATGCGGGCGGTGTAGGCGGTCCAGCACTCGGCCCAACTTTTGCTCATGGCGGCGAAATCGGCGGCTTCGGCCGGGGTGGTGCGGGCAGCTTCGCAGTCGGCAGGCAGGGGGTATTTGCCCTCCATCATCCATTCGCCGTCCACCTGTTCGGCGGAGATGAGGGGGTGTAATGCCTTTTCGGTTCCCCAGGAGGTGGAAGAGCTGGCTTCTTTGCCCAGTGCGGCAAATGCCTGGTAGGAGAAAAAAACTTCGTTGGCTTTGCGGTAGCCCACGGCTCCATCGTAGAAAAAGTACAGGCCGAAGCCGAAAAACGCTGCCAGCACAATGGCAAAACGTACAAAAGTGTCCCGCGTGGGACGGCAGATTATGGAATCACTTGTCATCTGCGCGCGATTTTACCACAGGAGAGCCCTCCTGCATAGCGAAAAATGCCGATTTGCGCGTATGCTGACGCGCGAGCGCGTGTGACGCAATAAAGGCTTGCGTTTGAGGGCCGTTCTTGGTAAGCTGCCCGGGTATGAAGGCGCTTTTCCGGGTACTGATACTGACCATCAGCATGGTGGCTTGTGCTCAGGATGTGGAACCAATGCCCGTGGAGCTTGACCCTCTGGCTTTGGATGTTGTTGAAGCTTCGGGTGTTCTGGATACTCCGCGCCCGCTGGATGAAGAGGAGGAGGCCGCAGAGGAGGTGGAGCCGGAGAAGCCGCTGGATGTGCCCCGCGACCAGACTCGCGTGGCGGTGCTGGGGTATCATAATTTCAGTAAGACCGCCCCCGTGACACAGATGCTGATTCGCACCTCGGAGTTTCGGGAACAGATGGAGTATATTCGCCGCAATAAACTTACTGTCATCAGTATGCAGGAGTTTCTGGAATGGCGCCTGGGCAACAGGACACTACCCGCCCGCTGCGTGCTCATTACGCTGGATGACGGCTGGAAAAGTGTCTATACCGAAGCTTTCCCCATCCTCAAGGAATACGGCTATCCGTTCACGCTCTTTCTCTACACGAACTTTCTCTCCGGCAGGGGAGACAGCCTGACCCCGGCGCAGGTGCGGGAAATGCAGGCCCACGGTGCCACTGTGGGCAGCCATTCCGTGAGCCACCTCTACCCCAGCAGCTGGAAGAAGCGCGAAAAGCTGGGGGCTGATGCCTATGCTGAACTGGTGGATACAGAGGTGGGTGAATCCCGGAAAAAACTCAGCGAGCTATTTGGCACGGTCAATACCTATTGCTATCCGGGTGGTTACCACACCCCCGCCATGGTGGAGCGCCTGGCAAGTCACGGGTATGTGGCGGCCTTCACGGTGATTCCCGGCAAAGTAACCGTTTCTGAAGCAGCGCTGGAGATTCCGCGATACATGATTTTTGGCAACAATTCCTCGGTGTTCCGCGCTGCGATGGATTTCCGCGTGGCGCAGCTGGGCACGGTGGTGAGCACCGGCGCCAGTCCGGGAACTCTGCCCACCAGCACCCCGCCTCCTCCATTCCTGGTGAGCCCGAAGCCGGAGGAAACCGTGGCTCCCGATTTTCCTGCCATCACCGCATACATGAGCGGTGTGGCCGGCGTTGATTTTTCGACCGTTCAGATGAAAGTGAGCGGATTTGGCCGTGTGCCTGCCAAGGTGGATAAGGCCACACACGCCGTGCAGTGGGTGCTGCCCTGCCGCATCTACATGCCGAACCTCTCCGTGCACGTTACCTGGAAGAGCACAGAAGGCACCAGCCATAAGGCAGAGTGGTCCTTCAGTATCGACCCCAACGCGCCGATCAAAACAGTAAATACAACACCATAAACCAATGGCAACCGAAGAGACCCCCCAGACCGAAGCTGAGGTGAAGCCCGCCGCTCCCAAGAAACAGCGCGCCCCGCGCAAGAAAGCGGCAGCCACCCAGGCCAGTGGAGAAGCCGGCGCTCCCGCCGCCTCTGCTGAAGCCGCAGCTCCCAAGAAGACGCGCGCCCCGCGCAAGAAAGCTGCCAAGCCCGCAGCTGAAGCCCCCGCCCCGGAGAAGCCCGCTGCCGCTCCTGCCGCT